>JBCDGX010000012.1:0-22351 GCA_038750805.1 Myxococcota bacterium | reverse complement strand
GAGGGCGACGGCGCCGAGGATGATGGCGCAGCCGACGAGCGTGGTCGGACGCGGCAGCTCGCTCAAAAAGGCCCAGGCCAGGAGCGCCGCGCCCACGGGCTCGCCGGCCGTCGCCAGCCCCACGGCCGTGGGCGAGAGGCGCCGCAGCGCCCAGGTCAGCGAGCCGTGGCCGACGATCTGCGGCACGAGCGCGCTCAGCACGATGAAGGTCGTCGCGCGCTCGGACGCCGGCGCGAGCCCCGTCCCGGTCACGAGCGCCGCCCCGAGCAGCAGCGCCCCTCCGACCGCGCAGGCCACCCCGCCGAAGGCCAGCGGCGGGAGCCGCCCGCCGTGTCGCCGGACGACCAGCAGGTAACCCGCCATCGCGGCCGCCCCGAAGAGCGCGAGCGCGTCTCCGGTGAGCGCGCCCTCCGTCCCCAGGTCCCCGCCGCCGATGAGCAGCGCGCCCGCCGTCGCCAGCGCGATGGCGATGAGCTGTCGCCCGGTCGCCCGATCCCGTCCGGTGAGCGCCGCGATCCCCGCCAGGAGCACCGGCGTGGCGGTCACGAGGGTCACGGACGCGGCCACGCTCGTCAGGTGCAGCGAGCTCACCCACGCCCCGAAATGGAGCGCGTAGAAGACGCCCCCGAGCGCCGCGTCCCGGAGGAGCCGCCCGCGCAGCGTCCCCGCGCGGTAGGCGCGCAGGCTCAGCGGCGCCAGGAGCAGCGCGGCCAGCACGAGGCGCCATCCTGCCGCAACCAGCGGCGAGGTCGGCGCCGTCTCGCGGAAGAAGATCGCCGCGAAGGAGATGGCCGTGACGCCGACGGCCGTCGCCGCCCACGCCCGGGCCAGGTCACGGCGCTCCGAGCTCACGGCGCGTGAGCCTACGCGGATCGCCGCCCTCACACAGCACCGCCTGGGGATGACGCGCCGCTGGGCCCTCGCGGTAGCGTCCGAACGCCGCTCCACCGGGGGAGCGAGAGAGGGACCGAGTGCAGCTCACGGGGATGCGCCACGGCGCGCGCCTGCTCTCCTACGTGGACTTTCCGCGGTCCGAGGTGCTCGGGCCCGCGGCGAGCGACGCGGCCATCCGCGACCTCATCGCGCGCCACGGGGAGATCCTGATCAAGCCGGCCTTTCGCGGCGGCATCGGCAAGAAGGGCAAGGCCGGGCTCATCGGTCGCGCCCGGGACCTCGGCACGGCGCTGCGCGAGAAGGAGCGCCTCTTCTTCGTCGAGCACGCCGTCGGGCCCTTCCGCGCGAAGGCGAACGGCGTGACCTACGAGGCCGTCGTGCCCGCGGAGCACGAGGTCTACTTCAGCCTCTCGGACTCGACGCGCTTCCGGGCGCCGACGGTCACGCTCTCGCATCGCGGCGGCGTGGACATCGAGGAGGTCCCCGAGGAGGACCTGGCCGTCGTGCCCTTCGAGGCGCTGACGGGGCTGAAGGCCTTCGTCATCGCGAACGCCCTCGGCGACCTCGGCGCGCCGGCGCCGCTCGTCTCGCCGCTCGTGCAGAACCTGCCGAAGCTCTGGGAACTCTTCCACAACTACGGGATGAAGCTCCTCGAGCTGAATCCGATCCGCATGAGCCCGAACACGCGCGGGCGCCTCGTCCCCGTGGCCTGCGACTTCAAGGCCGAGTTCGACCAGGACGACCCGCGCGTCGCGCGCCTGGACCTGCCGAGCGACCTCTTCGAGGTGGGCTTCACGCCCTTCGAGCAGGAGGTGAACCAGCTCCGGACCTACCAGGGCCAGAGCGACGTCTACGTGATCCAGGAGGCGGGGACGATCCTCCCGCTGACCTTCGGCGGCGGCGCGAACTCCCTGGTCACCGAGCTCCTCGGCGACGACGCCAGCATCTCGAGCGACTTCGGCGGCAACCCGCCTTACGAGAAGATGCGGAGCGTCGCGGAGATCTGCTTCCGCCACTTCCTCCGCCAGTCGAACGTGCTCTTCGTCATCGGCGGGAAGGCGAACAACACCGACATCTTCGTGACCTTCCGGGCCATCGCGGACGCGCTCCGGGAGGAGGTCGGGCAGCGGGGGCCGACGCCCATCGTCGTCGTCGCGGGCCGCGGCGGGCCCAACGTGGTGCGGGGCATGGGCGCGCTCCGGGACACCTGCGAGGCGCTGGGCTTGCCCTACCGCTTCTTCGGCTTCGACAGCGACATGAGCCGGGTCTGCGAGTATGCGCGCCGCGTCGACACCTGGATGAAGGAGGGCGGCCGGCGTGAGCTCGCCGCGCGCCTCGGGGGGCAGGGCTGATGCACCAGCGAGGGCTCCCGGAGTTTCCCTACTACGTCGGCATCTCGTCCCTCGACCAGATCGCCACCCGCGAGGACCGGGTCTGCGTGCTCAACATCCTCGGCAACGAGAGCCGCTCGGTCACGCCGACGAGCCACGCCTTCAGCGGCGGGAACGTGGTCTTCGGGACCGCGCCGGGGCACGGCGGCGAGGTCCTCGAGACGCCCGCGGGGCCCATTCCCGTCTTCGACAACGTGCGCGCCGGGCTGAGCGCCGGGCACGCCTTCGATACGGGCGTGGTCTACCTGCCGCCGGCGGCCGTGCGGCACGGCGTCTACGAGCTCGTGCGGGTGAACCGCGAGCTCCGGAAGATCGTGATCATCACGGAGAAGGTCCCCGTGCACGACGCGCGGGCCATCCGCGCCGTGAGCCAGCAGCTCGGCATCGACGTCTTCGGCGCGAACAGCCTCGGCGTGGCCGACTCGTGGAGCCAGGTGCGCATCGGGGGCGCGCTCGGCGGCGACGCGCCCGGGGAGACGCTGCTGAAGGGCTCCATCGCCGTGCTCTCGAACTCCGGGAACTTCACGACGACCATCGCCGGCTACCTGGCCATGGCGGGCTGGGGGACGACGACGCTGATCTCCTCCGGCAAGGACCACTACATCTATTACGCCTCGCCCGAGTGGGCCCACGCCTTCGGCAACGACGCGCGCTCGAAGGCCGCCGTGATGTACGTGGAGCCCGGCGGCTACTACGAGCGCGGGCTCCGCTTCCCGAAGCCCGTCGTCGCCTGCGTCGTCGGGCGCTGGAAGGAGAAGCTCACGCGCCCCGTCGGGCACGCGGGCGCCATCTCCGGCTCGGGCAACGCCGCGGCGGACAAGGAGCGCTGGTTCGCCGAGGCCCTCGAGGTCGAGGGCATGTTCACGCCCGAACGTCCCGTCGTGTCCACGAAGGGCGCGCTCGTGAACAACATCGCCTACCTGCCGGCGGCGCTCGACGCGGTGATGGCGCTCCACGGCGTGGAGCACGACTTCGCGCCGCGGGGCTCCCTCGCGCTCAAGCCCTGGTTCGCGAACGACCAGGGCCTGGCGCTGCCCGAGGCGCTGCAAGTGCCCGTGGTGGAGGCCCTCGCGCCCTACGGCGAGCAGATCGCGAAGCTCAACCTCCAGGTCGGCGCGACCTTCCCGCGCGCCCGCATGAAGGACGCCAGCGGGGCCTCGCGCATGGACCCCGAGAGCCACGTCTCGAGCCTGCACGGCGTGCCCGTGCTCGAGGCCGGCCGGGCCACGCTCGCGTCGAACATGGCGCTCGCGCTGCTTCGGGAGCCGCCCGGGGAGCGCGGGGAGGCGCTCGTCCACGTGGCCGTCGCGGCCCACGCGCATCTCCACGGCGACCCCGTACTCGCCGCCGTGACGGCCGCGCGCGACGCCGGGAGCGCCCCCTCGGCAGCGCTCGCGGCGGGGGTGGCGATCGTCGGTCCGCGGCGCGTCGCGCGGGCGCGGCGGGCGGTCGACGCCTTCGTGGACGCCTACGCCGGGGCGCTCGACGATCCCCAAGGCGGAGCCGTCGACGCGAGCCGGATCGCCGGCGTGCTCGCGGACCTCGGGCCGGCGCCCGGCGGCGAGCGGGGCGCTGCCATGCGCCGCGCCCTCGACGCGCGGGGCGCGTCCTCGGCCTTCGTCGATGCGCTCGACGCGCTCGGGCACGGGGAGGACGAAGATCTCCTCCTCGGCGCGCTCGCGGCGACGCTCGTCTGGCGTCCGCTCCGGCGTCGCCGCATCAGCCGGGACACGGCGCGCGGCCTGCCCTGGGTCCTCCGCCTCTACGGCACGGTGCTCGGGGCCACGCTGCCCGCGGCCGCCCATGGGCCGGACTCGCTCGCCGGCGTTCCGCTCGCGAGCTGGCTCGGGGAGCGCACGCTGACGGACCTCGCCCTGGTGGCGCTGACGGGCGCCGCGGGACCCTTCGCGGAGCCCGAGCGGGTGGCGCTCCGCATGCTCGTGGGACTGCTGCTGACCAACGGCCCGGGCACCATCTCGGCGCAGGGCGCCAAGGGCGCGGTCGCGGCGGACGGGCCGGAGACGCCCGGGCGGGTCCAGTGGAACAAGGCCATGGTTGGCTACCTGAGCCACACGGGCTTCAGCCACGGAGGCGCGGGCTTCGAGGGGATTCGCTTCCTCCAGGAGGCCTTCGCGGGGAGCGGTCTCGAGGACCCGGGCGCGGCCGAGCCGGGCGTGGACGTCGAGGCCAGCGCTCGGGCGGTCGCGCGCCGCTTCGCCGCGGAGAAGGCCGAGGCGAAGGCCGTGGGCGCCCCGGTGAACGTCATCCCGGGCATCAACCACCCGGTCTTTCGCGGCAAGCCCGAGAACCACGACCCCCGCGAGGTCTTCATCCACGGGTTCTTCGCTGGGCGCGGCGAGGCGAACGTCTTCCACGACTTCTACCGAACGCTCGTCCGGGTGCTGCACGACGAGGGCGTCACCCGGAACATCTTCGCCGTGAACATCGACGCCGTGATCGCGGCGGCGCTCCTGAAGACCATGTGGCCGCGGCGCGCCGCGCTCGCGCCCGGGCAGCTCGAGGACGCGGCGTTCCATCTCTTCGTCTTCGGCCGGATGATCGGCTGCGCAGCCGAGGTCGACGATCACCTGAACCGCGGCCGCAACATGGACACGCGCACGCCGGCGTCCGGGTGCCGCCACGTGAGCTGAGCGCGGCAGCTCGCGACCGGGGAGCGCGGCAGGGCCAACACCGAGTCCGCTGGCCCGTCGGCTGCGGGACGGGTCGCCCCTCCTAGCCTTCGTCGGTTCGTGGCCCGGGCTCGTCCTGCTCGCGACGCGCCTCTCGCATCACGTCGAGGTACCAGGCGAAGCTGAGCAGGAAGACGAGGGGCCCGGCGCACGCGAGCGTCCGGACGACGGCGTTCGAGATGGCCTCCGCCGCGGAGGGGTCGCGAAGGCCGCTCATCCCCTGGAACACCAGCTCGGCGGCGCCTCCGAGGCTGAGCGCGGACACGATTGCGCTCAGCGGGAAGAGCACGAGGACGGCCGTGTCCCAGCGGCTTTGCTCCCACCCAACACGGAGAAAGCGAACGAGCAGCGCCACCCTCCACGTGGCCACCACGATCAGAAAGATCACGTTGACCATCGCGGCCGTCTCGGTCGCCATGAACCGCTCGACGGGAATCGCGTAGAAGGCCGCCGGTGGAGACGTGAGCGTCACGAACGCGAGCATCGAGCCCCAGCGAAACCGGCGCCCGATCGCCGGCGCGATGACCAGGTGGAGCACGACGGCCAGCCCGACGACGTAGACCAGGGATCCCACGCCGAGCTTCTGCAGGGGTATGGCGTCGGGGTCATCCCACCACCGGCCCATGCCAACGAGCCAGGTGGCCGTGAGCCCGATGGCGAGGTGACGCCGGCCCAGTCCGCGTTGCGCCTCCCCCTCGAGGCGGAAGGTCACGAGGCGAAACGCGTCGCGGAGCGCATCGGACCAGGTGGAGCCGCCCATCGCCCGGCCAAGCTCGCCGAGCCATGGGCCCGATGCAACGACTCCTCGTCGGCCCTCTGCGGCTACGTTGGGAGCGGAGGCGCGTCCCGCGTTTCGGTGGTTGCTAGCGTCGACTCCCATCTTCTCAACGGCGGCCTGGCGCTTTTGAGACGTGAGGAGGAGAGATGGACGCGGCACACACCGCGCCCACCCAGCCAGCGCCACCCTACGGCTGCCGCGACTCCCTCCTATGGCAGGCGCTCAAACGGGCACTGGGTCGAAGGGTCCCCATCCGGGTGAGGACCCTGGTTCCAGTTCGTGAACGGAGGAAAGTCAAACTCCGTGCACCAAAGATCTCGGGCCGTCTCGTGAAATTCACGCGATATCTGGACCGTCTCCCAGTCGCAGTCGGGCGTAGAATCCGGCACCACGCCGGCGACGCCCGTGAGACAGAAATCGAAAATCTGGTCTCGTGTATCTGGATAGATTATGGTCTCCGCCCCAACGGATACCAGGAAATACCAGCAGTTCTGGTCGCCCAGATCTTCGCCCCACCAAACGTCTGCGATGATCCCGCAGTATCGTTCTTGTGCGGCGCTTGTCGTCAACTCGTTGATTGTGAGGAGCAGAAACTGCTCCTCCGGGAGAATCGCCGGGTTCATGTCCACACCGGAATCCGACATATCTACGCCGAGATCGGACATGTCAGACCCGGAGTCAGTGCCAGCGTCTGGCAGGACCATCTCAGCGCTACCGGAATCGCCTGGACCCGGGGCCACTGAGCTCTGTGAACACCCGACGGTGAGTAGGGATGCCGAAATGAGACGGGCGTAAAGGCAGTGAGTCATGGCAGCATCTCCTTTAGGTAGATCCCCGGAACGAACACGGACTCGTCCGCAAGCGGGCTGTAGAAATCGCACGTAGAAGTACCCAACACCGTGGCACCGCCGCCGGGGCAGGCCGGGCGCGCCCACGGACGCCGGCGCGCCGGGCGTGGCGACGACGTACGCATCCCTCGGAGCGGCCACCCTCAAACGCTTCGCAACGAATCGCGACCATCGGCCCACGGTCCTCTGGGTTCCGCCTCGCTACGTTCCCGGAAGGAGACGCTGCCACGATGACCCTGAGGACGACCGAGATCGCCGCCACGCTGTTCCTGCTCGCGGGCCTCGCCGGCTGCGGAGACGAGGACCCCTACGCGGCGCTCGCCGACCACGACGGGTACTGGAGTGCGCTCATCGAGGTGCCCAGCGCGTCCATCGAGGTCGAGGCGATCAACGACACGCACGTCGACCTGGAGACGCGCCGGGTGACCGTCTATGCCCAGAACCGGGCGCTGGGCATGGTAGTCGCGCCGCCGCAGCTGGGCCCGGGCGAGTGCGCCGAGGGCGTCGACGGGAGCACGGTCTGCTTCCATCCCAACGCGGTCTACCTGAACGGGAGCGGGCGGGAGCTCGACGCGGCCGACGGCACCGGCGCCTGGTGGGTGAAGCACTCCTGGATCGTCGACGGCGAGGGCTACTTCAACTGCGCGATGGGCGCCGCCGAGACCTACTCATGCGGCTGGGCCACGGGAACGCTGATGGACGACGGCGTCACGCTCCTCATGGAGGGCGAGGGCGGCTACAACATCCGCGGCCCCCTCCTCGACGTCGCGCCCATCGCCTACCAGCTCGAGCGCTGGTCGAACGGCGGGACGGAGCCGGAGTTCGTGATCGACTTCGCCTGCGACGCGAGCCGGGTCAGCGACTTCGACGGGGTCGCCCGAGCCTGTCCCTGAGCCTCCGCCGGGACCTGTCTGGACGTCTAGCACTCGCCCGCGAACGCGATGTCCTGGCCGGCCGCGTGCGCCTCGCAGCCGTTTCCGTAGGTCGCGCCGTCGCAGCCGCAGACCGGGTCCCAGATGTCGATGCAGCCATTGGGACGTGGCGCGCAGATGCCTTCCTCGCCGTCCGTACCGCAGCTATCGGGCGTGAAGTCGCAGAAGAGGCCCGGCGCGCAGGCGCCGTCCCGCGTGCAGCCGGGCAGGCACTCGGCGTGCGCCACAAAGCAGGCATCGAAGTCCGGGTAGAGCAGGCCGCAGTCCAGGCCGACGCACTCGCAGCCGCTGATGGATTCACAGGTCTCGCCGTTCCAGGTGACGCCGAGCTCGGCCTCGCAGGGACCCTCCCCGCGGGCGCGCAGCGGGTCGCAGGGGCCCTGCGCCGGGCAGGCCGCATGGTCGGGGCAGGCGTTTCCTTCGAAGGGGCAGATCAGCCCCATCTCCCCCGTGAAGCAGTTCATCCAGGCGCAGCAGACATCGGCTTCCGGGGCACACACCACGCCTTCGCAGACGAGCGGCTCTCCGAGGTCGCTGGAGCCCGCGTCGAGGCCTCCGGCGTCGACGCCGCCACCGTCGATGCCCCCGGCGTCAGGGCTCCCGCCGTCGATCCCGATGTCCGAACTTCCGAAGTCGAGCGTCCCGACGAACGTGGTTTCCGAGCACGCCACGAGCAGAAGGAGTGGCACGACGCGACACAATCGAATCCGCATGGCCCGGGGAGGAGCATTTCGCGTGCCAATGGCCCGGCGGCCGTTGACGGGCCCAGGCGGTGCGGTGACCTTGCCGGCAGACCGATGGACGGCGCCGACATGCAGACGCGACGGGTCGCGGCCGACGATTGGCGCCTCCTGAAGGAGCTGCGCCTGGCCTCCCTGGCCGACGCGCCGGCGGCGTTTCTCTCGACCCACGCGGACGAGGTCGCGTTCGAGGACGCGCGCTGGCGAGAGCGCGCGGAGGCGAACGCGGCGGGGACGAGGCTGGCCGGCTTCCTCGCGGTGCCGGACGGGGGAGCGGCCGTCGGGCTCGTCGTGGGCGTCGACCAGGCGGAGCGGGACGAGGTGAGCCTCAACGCCCTCTGGGTCGCGCCCCACGCGCGCGGCCGCGGCGCGGGGAGGGCGCTGGTCGAGGCGGTCGTTCGCTGGGCCCGGGCCCGCGGCCGTGCCGCGGTGACCCTCTGCGTCCTCGAGGGCAACGAGGGCGCCGCGCGCCTCTACCGCGCGGTGGGTTTCGTGCCCGACGAGGTGTGCGCCGGCCCCGACGGGCGCATGCAGCACGGCTTCCGCCTCGAGCTCACGGACGCCGCGGAGCCCTGAGCCACGCGGGGGAGGCCCGGCGTGAGGGCGCCACGAGGACTCCCGGCACGCTCCTGCGTCGAGCCTTCTGAGCCCGACCCTCCTTAGCGAGCGATGAGGATCCAGGCGCCCGTCACGTCGTCGTAGGCCGCGACGCCCCCGAGCTCGGGGAGCGTCGCGAAGCCGACGCCATCATCGTTCGGGGCGGTGAGCTGCGCGGGGGCGCGGGGCAAAGCATGCCGCCCACGCTCCTCCAGGGTCACGTCGTCGAGCACGAGGATGCCCTCCGCTCCCGATAAGTAGTACGCGCCGTCGCGCCACACCATGTCGCCGGGCAGCCAGTGCGAAGGAAAGTCGTCGAGCACGCGCCGCTCCCGGGGCGTGCCGCCGCCCGCGGGAGCCTCGAACACGCGGTAGCGAAACTCCTCGTTCAAGGCGAGAACTCCGAGCGTACCCGTGCGTTCGTTCTGCGCCGCGGCGGTGGCGCCGCCGGACATCGGCCCCGTGTCATGGCCGACCTCGGCGAAGGTCCGCGGGGCGTCCCCCGGGCGTGCGAGGGGACGCCCGCGGAGACCGAGGCGGCGATAGCGCGTGTCCACAAGCTCTGCGTCTCGCGTTCCGGCGCCGATCACCGTGACGTCTCCAAAGTGCTCGAGGCGTCCAATGGCAGGGCCCGGGAGGCGCTCGATTGCGCCCCCGAGGACGATGCGCCAAAGGTCGGACGCTCCCGTGGCGAAGAGCTCCGTGTCATCCGCGCCGAAGGTGACCGAGCTCCAGCGAAGGTCGTCTTCCGCCGTGGCCAGAAGGCGCCGCTCGGTCCCCGACGGGTCGAGGTCCAGCCCGAGGACTCGCCCCCCGTCGGCCACGACGAGGCTGTCGTCGCGGCAAGCGATTCCCGAGGGAAGGGACAAGGGCGCCCCTCCGCCGACGGGCTCCGGAGTGTGAAAAACGGCGTCCCCGCCGGCCGTAGGAAGCTCGAGCACCTCGCCGTGGCAAGGCTGAATGAAGTTCGGCCATGCGAAGCCGTCACAGGCGGCGACCAGCGCTCCCGTGTCGGAACGCGCGGTCGCCTCGCTCGCGGGGAAGAGACCGCGGCGCCGGCCGAGGCGCGCTTCGACTCCGAGCTCGATCTCGTGGACCGCCACGACGCTCGGGATCGCCCCGTCGATGGGTGTGCGGTCCGCGAAGAGAAAGCGCCTGGCGACGGGGTCGTTGAAGAGCAGAGCCCCCCCCACCTGTAGGGCGTCGTCGGTAGGTACCTCGCGGCTCGCTCCGCTACCGGCATCGATCAGCCGAAGCGCACCGCTGCTGGCGTAGGTCAGGATCCGGTCGCTTCGAGGGTCGTAGGCGAGCGCGAGGCCGGATACCTCGATGCGGCGCTGGGAGCCGGTCTCGGCGTCGACGAAGACGGCGGCCCGCGGACCGGGCGTCGCGAAAAGCGTGCCCACGAGCACCTCGTTCGACCGCCGCCTGTACGCGATGGTGCCCCGGCCCACTTGGGGAAGAGCGGGAAGTGTCGTCAACGACGTGAGCACGCCGTCGCGGAGCGCGGCGAGCGTCGGCGTGCCGTCGCGGTAACCCGTGAGGTAGGTGGTCGAACCCTCGTGAAGCGCCTGCACGAGGATCCAGCCGTCGGGCGGCTCGAGGGCGAGCGTGACGCTCCCCGCGGCGGGGTCCATGCGGAGCACGCGCGACCGGAAGTCGCGTTGCTCGACGAGCACGTACTCCTCCGCCATCGCATCCCAGGTGGCGGCGACCAGGCGGCCGCTCGCAACGCCGCGCCGCACCGAGACCAGCGTCGTCGGGAGCGAGCCGTCGGCGCGTACGCGGACCTCCTGCGTTCCGAGCTCGAGCGGAACGGCGCCGACCCAGGTGCCGCTCCGCTCATGAAAGCTCGCCGGCACCGAGCCGGCGACGGTCTCGAAGCGGACCGTCGCCGTCGCCGGCACGTCGAGGCGCGCCCGGACGTCGAGCACGTCGAGGTTCGTGAGCCCGGGGGCGGGCGGGAACACCAGCGTGGCCTCGGGGCCGGGAGGTGCACCGGCGTCGGTCGGCCCCATGTCCGAAGGGACCCCGGCGTCCGAGGGGCCCATGTCCGAAGGGGCCCCCGCGTCCGTTGGGGAGGGAACGCCGCCCTCCGCCTCCGGCGGGCCGCCATCCATGGCGAGGTCCGAGGCCTCACCAGCGTCGGCCGATGCCGGATCCTGCACCAGGGTCTTCCCGCAGGCCGCGAGGCACGGCAGTACGGCGACGAGCAGCGCAGTGGACCGCATGGTCCGAGACCGTACACGATCGTTGGGCGACCGCGCGCGAATGCCCACCCGCGTCGGGAATGCGTGGGGGCACGCGAGCCGTAGCGATGTCGTGCGCCGCGTCTCCATCGCTGCCGTCTTTGCGTGTGCCATGTTCTCGGTCCGTGGCTCCGGGCAGGGGGCCGGCTCAGGCACCGACACCCGTGGCATCGACCCGCGTGTGCTGCAGGAATACTGGCTCGAGCTGGCCTTCCGCCATCCCCAGACGCGCTGCCTACTGCGCGCGGCGATGGGTGCGAGCGCCTATGGCGACTACGCGCGGTGGGACGCTCGCGGCGGCCTGGTCGGCGGGCCCGTACCGTGGGACCGCTTCTGGAGTCCCGACGGGAGCGTGGTTCGAACGCACCAGCATCACGTCCCCGGGACCTCCGAGGAGGAGCTCTCGGACCACTCGGTGCTCTGGCTTCATCCGGACGGTCGCCTCGTTCTCGGGCGCCGCATGGAAGGCGAGCTGCTGCTTCTCACGAACGAAGCCGCGCTCCAGGCAGCGCCGCCTGAACCGATTCGCGCCTGGCTCGAGGTGAACCTGCACCCTCGCTACCGGGGCGCGCTCGCGTCCGTACCGCGGTGGTTGCCCGTGCGCGGGCGCGGCGCGGCCGCGCGCTGCTGGGGAGCGCGGATGCAGCGAGAAGCGCAGCACTACACGGACGCGAGGAACGACGCTGGCTGCAGCCCAGGTTCGTCGCGCTTCGACTCCTTCTTGGCCGGGGCCATCGTTCGGACGGGCGAGGGGCAGCGGGCGTGCCTCTACCGCGACCAGGGTGACGAGCGTCCGACACGGACGTGCCTCGCCGACGGTACGTTCGTGCGGCGCCGAGCGCTGGACGATTTCCCGACGCACGCGCTCGGCGTCCGCGAACGCGCGTGCGTGCTTCATCGCGCAGTGAACGGCGACGTTCACGTGGGTTTCGTCGACGCCCGAACGCTTCGGCCGATGTTCGCTCCGGACACCTTCGTGGGACTTCCCCCGCGTCGCTGGTTCCGCCACGCGCGGTCCGAGGAAATGCACCTCGACCGCGCCAACGAACACCGCCTGCCCTTGCTCCGCTGGCTGCGTCTCGAGGGGCCTCGCGGCCTGCGTGCACGGCTTCAGTCGGACCTCTATCGAGGGGACAGCATTGTCATTCGCACGTGGCTTTCTCCGCGCGGGCCGCGGACCCTCGCGGGCCGGGAGGAGTTCGTGGCGCTGACGCTCCGGCGCGCCCACAACGCGATCCTCGTCAACGTGCAGGGGGACGGCCGAAGCGAGCATCGGGTGTTTTACCCACCGGCGCGATGGCGCATGCGCACCCCGGAGAGGTTGCCGACCGCTCGCGCCCGCTTCCACCAGGCTCCGCTCCGGGATGCGCCCATCGAAGAGACGCTGCTCCGCGCCGCGGGCATCGGCCACCCACAGGTTCGGTGCGTCGCGCGCGCGCTCCTCGGCCGTTCGGCGGCGGACGCCGCGCTGGGTGTGCGCGCGCCCTTCTACTACGGCACGGTCGCCGCCACCTGGTCGGAGCGTTGGCCAGCCGACCGCAGCGTCCAGGCCACTCGCTTTCTCAGCCCACCAGGCCAGGGCGCCCCCGGCAAGGCAGTGTTTTCGCCGGAGTTGCCGGCGACGCCCCTCCCGGACCACGCCTTCGTATGGGTTCACGCGAGCGGTGCCGTGGCCATTGCCCGGCGCCTCGGTCCGGCGCTGCACGTCGCGACGAATCGCGCGGCGCTCCGCAGCGAGCCTCCCGAAGCCATCGGGCGGTGGCTTGCGGCGCAGGCGCATGACCTCCGGCGCTTCGGCAATCCGCCCGACGTCGCGTGGCTCGTTCGCCCCAGCCCGCCGGAGCTCGGTGCCTGTGGCCGCGAGGCCATGGCGGATGCGCTGCGCGACTACGTGGCGGTGCGAGAGGACCGCCTCTGCACGGTCGAGAGCCTCGAGTGGCGCTCCCCGCATCGCCACGCCGGCGTGGTCGCGGCGCCGGGAGGTGTCGGTCTTTACGCCCGGCGCGGCGGGAGCGAGGCCGGTCAGCGGCTCGCCGACGGGGCCCCCGTCGAGTACTTTTTCGGCCCCCAGATCACGCTCGAAGACCCGAAGCGCCTCTGCGTGGTCGGCACGGCGGACGACGGCGAGTCCATGGCGGGGTTTGCCGACGCCAACGCGATCCGGGAGAGATGTGTCGAGCGTCCGCGACGCCCTCATCGATGAGATCTGGGAGCGCGGTTCCGCCATCGGGACGAAACCGCGCTCGACCGGACGCGCGGGCTCCAGCCCATCGCGCGCCCGAGCGTGCCGCGTCGGGTCCGCCGACCACCCGAAGGCGTCGCGCCTCGCCTTCCCCGCCGAAAAACTCGGCATCCCCGCCTCGAGAGCCGGGTCGCGTTCGCCGAATTCGACCCGAGAGCCGGGGGCTTCGTCCCGAGAGGCGGGGAACGAGTCCCGCGCGGCGGGGACCAAGCGTCGCGCGCCTCGAGCATCGTCCCGAAAGGCGGGGAGGGAGAGCTGGGAGGGGCCAGAGTCGAGTCGCGACGCGGGGCCGATGAGCTTGCACCCGGGTTTGTCTTCGCGGCTCCGTCCAGCGCGGCCCTCGCACTTGCTAGCCCGGCCCGCCGAGGCAGGCGTCGGCCTCGATCTCCACCAGCATCCAGTCGGCGATCAGCTTCCGGACCTCGACCATGGTGGTGGCCGGGCGCACGTCGCCGAAGACCTCCGCGTGCGCCTCGCCGATGGCGGCCCAGTCGCGAGCGATGTCGGTGACGAACATGCGGGTGCGCACGACGTCCGCCGCGGAGCCGCCGAGCGTCTCGAGCGCGGCCTTCACGACCTCGAGGCAGCGCGTGGCCTGCGCGCGGGCGTCCCCCAGGCCGACGGGCTCGCCGGCATCGTCGACCGCGGTGCTGCCCGTGACCCAAACGAGATCGCCGACGCGCACGGCGCGGGCGTAGCCGACGATGGCCTCCCAGCGCGCGCCGCTCTCCGCGCGATGGCGCGGGGGACCGGGCGTGAGCGCCCCCCCGAAGGCGACGCGACCGGCGGCCGCGGGCTCGAAGAGCACGTGCACGTTCTCCCGCGGACGCCCGAGGGCCTCGGCCACGCCTCGCGCGAGCGTGGCCGCGAGCGCGGCGCGCTCGACCGGCGGAGGAAGGTCGTGGCGCAGCACGTTCACGAAGACGGGCCTCGCCTCGGTGGGCCCTCCGTTCTCCGCGTAATCGCTCGCGTCGAGCTCGCGGAGGCGCGCCCAGCAGCGACCGGGTCCCGTCTCGAACGCCGCTGCCGCCGCGTCCGCCACGCGCTGCGCGGCCCGTTCGCGCCGGGCCGCGTCGAGGGGTCCCACGATCGTCAGATCGAGAATGGGCATGCGCCCACTCTACCGAAGCGGCGACGGCAGCGGCCCCCGAGCCCGGCGTGGGGCCCGAGGCCTGCGCGCGCTCCCGCCTAAAGCGCCCAATCGTAGACAGCGCCCTCCGTGGCCTGCGCCGCCGCCACCACCCGCGTCGCGTCCATCGCGACGCCCTGGCCGAGCCCGAGGCCCGCCGGGCGCGTCATCGGCTCGAGGACCTGGTCGAGCACGTAGGTGTCCCCGGACTGCCGCGCGAAGACGCGGACCTCGCCCACGTTCGTCGTGCCGTCCAGGTCCGCGGCCGGCGCGCCGAGGGCCACGAGGTCGCCGTTCATGGCGAGGCCCCGTCCACCGTCGCTTTCGACCGCGCTCCACACCTCCGCGTAGGTCCCCGCCGTGCGCCGGTAGACGCGGAGCGTCGAACTCGCCGTGCCGTACACGGCGAGGAGATCGCCGTCGATGGCGATGGCGAAGCCGAAGCGGTCGAGCACCGCCGGCGTCGGCTCTTCGAGGATCTGCGCCTGTACGAAATCGGCCGTGGCGCTCGGGCGCTCGAAGACGAAGACGCGGCCGTTCCGGAGCGTCGAGCCGTTCCCGGCCGAGGGCACCTCCGCCACGATCAGCAGGTTCCCCTGGAGCCGCACGTGCTGGCCGAAGTTCATGTCGAACTGCGTGGGCGCGAGCGGCGACTCGAGCGTCTGCGACGCCGTCCAGGTCGTGCCGCTCCGCTCGTAGACGAAGACCCGGCCGTCGCCCCCGCTGTAGCGCCGCGCGCCGATCACCAGCGTGTCGCCCTCGATGGCGCTGACCATCGAGTTCGCTGCCTCCTCTGGCAGCGCCCCTCCGACGAGGTCCGGCGTGAGCTCCTGCTCCAGCGTCCAGGCCCCGCTCGCGTCCTGCGTGTACACGCTCCCCACACCGAGGGCCGGGGCCGAGAGCGACGCGCGCGACGTCACGAGCACGCGGGTCCCGTCCGTCGACGCGCTCGTCAGGGTCCGGCCCGGCGTCGCGGGGATCGCCTGCTCGAGGGACCAGCCCTCCGCGTCGCGCCGGAGCACGTCCGTCGTCGAGAAGCTCGCCGCGACCATGAGGTCGCCGCCGAGATCGACCTCGCGCCCGAAGCCGACGGTCCCGGCGCTGCTCGCGGCGTGGAGCACGTGGCCGTGCGCGAGCGTCCCCGTCGCGCCGTCGACGTAGGCGTGCGCCGCGCCCGTGCTGGTCACCGAGGGGCCGATGGCCTCGTTGGCCGCGCCCACCATCGCGTGCGGGCCGGCGAGGCTCACGTCGCCCCCGAAGTTGGCGTTGGCGTCGGCGTCGTTGCCCGTGCGCTCGAGCTTCGTCACCTCGCTCCAGGTCCCGGCCAGCTCGAAGACGTAGGCCGCGCCCGCGTTCGGCGCGTCCCCGTCGGCGCCGGGCGCGCCCGCGAGGATGCGCGTGCCCGAGAGCGCGACGGAGCTCCCGAGGATGTCGTCCGCCGCGCCGTCGGCCGCTTCGAGCTTCGCCACCTCGGCGAAGAGCCCCGCCGCCGGGGCATCGAAGACGTAGACGGCGCCCGTGTTCGCCGCGCCGACGCGATCCACGCTCTCGGCGCCCACGACCAGCCGGCGCGCGCCGCCGGGGAGCTCCTCGAGGGCGAGGTCCGTCCCGAAGATCGCGTTCGTCCCGGGGTCGCCGGCGGACACCGTCTGCGCCAGCGCGAAGCCCCGCGTGCTCTGCTCGAACACGAAGACCGATCCCGCGTCGACGTTCCTCCCGACCTCGCGCCGGAGCGCTGCCACGGCGATGGTCCCGCCGTCGAGGGCGATGGCGTTGCCGAACTTGTCCGAGCCCGTCGGCGCCGGCGCCGCGAGCGCCTGCGTCAGGGTCCAGCTCCCCGTCGCCCCGCGTTCGAAGACGAAGGCCGCGCCGGCGTCCGTGGACGTGCCCTGGTCCCGGTCGACGGCGCCGACGACCATGCGCTCGGTGTCCGCGTCGATGGCGACCTCGACGCCGAAGGCCTCCCAGGCCTGGTTCGGGAAGGGGGACGCGAGCGTGCTGGCGAGCTGCCAGCCGTTCCCCGGATCGCGCTCGTACACGTAGACCGAGCCCGAGCGAACGGCGCCGGGCTGGTTGTCGAGGGGCGCGCCGATGGCGAGGTAGTTGCCCGAGAGCGCCACCGCATCGCCGAACTGCTCGTTCCCCGGGGTGGGGGAGGTGAGGCGCGCCTCGAGGGACCAGGCGTTGCCGCGGCGCGAGTAGACGTAGACCGCGCCCTCGCCGCCGTCCTCCTGGTAGGCCCCCACCGCGGCGCGGATGCCGCTGATGGACACGCTTCGGCCGAAGCGCGCGAAATCGTCGAGGCGACTCGCTTCGACGCGCTGGTCCTCGCCGACGCAGCCCATGCCGGCGCCCACGACCAGCGCGAGCGCGACCCCGCGCCAACCGGCGCGCGTTCCGTTCTTCATCTCCCCTCCACCCGTCGGCAGGTCCGGCGCATCCACCACGAGACGCCGGTGCCGCGGTCCGTGATACCGCGGTGTGCCAGGAAAATTCCTACCACGATGTGTCCGTCCGCGGGGCGGAGCACGTTCGGCTCTGGCTAGCGGGGTCGCTTGAACGCGGGGCGCTCGGCCTCGCAGACGGCGCGATGGGCGCAGCCCTCGAGGTGGTCGTTCACGAGCCCCATGGCCTGCATGAAGGCGTAGACCGTGGTCGGGCCCACGAAGGTCCAGCCGCGCTTCTTCAGCTCCTTCGAGAGCTTCGTCGACGTTGGCGTCTTCCCGATCGCGCGCATGGTCGCGTAGTCGAGCACCTTCGGGCGCTCGCTCGGGTCCGGCTCCCAGCGCCAGAACCAGGCCCCGAGGCTCCCCTCGGCGTCGGCGAGCTCGCGGGCGCGGCGCGCGTTCTGGATCGTCGACTCGATCTTCCGCCGGTGGCGGACGATGCCCGCGTCCTGGAGGAGGCGCTCGACATCGGCCTCGCCGAAGCGGGCCACCTTCTCGAAGTCGAAGCCCGCGAAGGCCGCGCGGAAGTTCTCCCGCTTTCGCAGGATCGTCAGCCAGCTCAGCCCGGACTGGAACCCCTCGAGGCAGATCTTCTCGAAGAGCCGGTGGTCGTCGTCGACGGGCCGGCCCCACTCCTCGTCGTGGTAGCGGCGGTAGTCGTCCTTGTCGCCGGGCCACCAGCAGCGCACGACGCCGTCCTCGCCGCGCGCGAGACCCTCGGGGAGCTCGGTCACTCTCCGATCATGCCCCGGACCTGCGACGTCTGGGGTGGCGTGGGGCTTTCAGGGCCCGCGACGCTACGAAAGCGGTGCCAACCGCCGTTCTGGGCTCTAAGGTAGCACTGGGCATGCCAGAAGTGGACGTCGACGCGCAGCTCGGGGCCTGGCCCTACGCGCCAGGGCAAGGCCCCTTTCGCGCGCGCGGGCGCGTCCTCATCGGCCATCAGGACTTCATCCGGGACGCGGTGCCGGGCGGCCTCGCGGCCGTCCGCGCGCAGCTTCGGCCGGCGACCCGCGGCTTTTATGACAGCGAGTTCATCGCGACCGGGTGGTACGACGTCGCGCCGCTGATCGAGTCCGGGCTGGTTTGCGCGCGTCTCACGGGCCGGTCCTTCGACGAGTACGTGCGCTACCGGAGCGGGCTCCAGGTCGCCGCCGACATGAAGGGCTTCTACGGCTTTCTCGCGAAGCTCGTGACGCCGGCGGGCGCGGCGGTGCGCATGGCCAAGGCCATCGCGATGTTCCTCGACTTCATCGACGTGCGTGTGCGTGCCCGGAGCGCCCGGCGCCTCGAGATGGAGATCGATGGCGTCCCCGAGCTCCTCGTCCTGCCCTGGCTCCGGAGTGTGCTCACGGGCTACGCGGCCGGGCTCACGAAGCACGTGCGAGCGTCGCATCTCGACACGCGCCTCGAGCCCATCGCGCGGCTCGAGACGCGCAACGGGCTCTCGATGCTTCGCTGCCTGCTGGTCGTGGACTACACGGAGCGCCCTGCCCTCGCATCCGAACGGGCCTGACGCTCAGGAGCCGGAGACCGGCGGCACGTACACGGCGTGGATCCGCTTCGGGAGCGGACCGACCTCGAGCGTCCGCACCACCTCGCGGGTTGCCGTGTCGATGAGCGTGACCGTGCCCGGGACGTCCTTCCGAGGCCGGTTGCCCTCGCCCAGCACGAAGGTCGTGTTCGACACGTAGGCGAAGCGCCCGTCCGGCGTGAAGGCGATCCAGTTCGGCGCGTTCCCCTCGGGGATGGCGATGGTCGCGAGCAGCTCGAGCTCGGGCACGCTGTAGACGCGCCACTCGTTGGCCTGGGTGCTCGTCGCCCAGAGCTCGCTCTCGTCCGGCGTGAGCCCGATGCCGTGGCTCCGCGGCTTCAGGATGGTGACCGTGTCGGTCCAGCCCTGCGTGGGCTCGTTGCCGAAGTCGATGCGCCGCAGCTCCTCGCCGGTCTCGAGGTCGAGCTCGATAAAGCCCTCGAGGTCCGTGAACTGCACGTAAGCGCGGCTCTGGTCGCTCAGCAGCGCGAAGGGGCGGGGGTCGCCGTCGAGCGTGTACATGCGCTCGATCTCCCGCGTATCGACGTTCACCTTGGCGATGCGCTCGCCGAGAATCCCCGCGATGTAGAAGTACTGACCGTCGCCGGAGAGATAGCTGTTGTGGAGCGAGCTGACGTCGAGCTGCTCGCCAGGCGACGAGGTCGTGTCCTGGATGGGCAGGTAGCCCTCGAAGCTGCCCGTCTCGACGTTCACGACGGACATGCGCGACTGGAAGGTGTCCGGCGCGAAGAGCACGCGATCGTCCAGGGTGACGCTCGGCTGGTGGAGCTGATCGAAGCCACCCTCCGCGGCGTCGACGCGCCAGAGGATCTCCTGCGTGCGCGTATCGATGGCGAGGACCTCCTGCGTGTCCTCGGTCGTCACGAAGAGCCGGTCGCCGCCGTGCGCGGGGATCTGCCCGTGGGCGATGCCTCCGAGGTCGATCGTGTCCACGACCTCCTGCGTCGTGTGGTCGATGACCGTGAGCGTCGGCTCGCCGGTGTTCACCACGTAGACGAGCACGCGATCGCCGACCGGCGTGGGCGCCGGATCGTCGCTGCAACCAATGGCGACCAGCGCCATGGCGAGGAGCCCGACCCCGACTCGACCTTCATGCATCCACTTCACTCTGCACCTCCACGTCTCGATGCGCGGGACACCACCCCGCACGTCAGCGGCCCTCCGGGATGGCATCCGCCACCGCGACCACGTCGTTCACGAACGTCTCGAAGTTCTCGAAATCCGTCAGTGGGTCGAAGCCCATCTGAGCCACCACGAGGTCGCGGCTCGGGATCGCCACGCTCTTCTGTCCGAAGCCACCGTTGGCGAAGAAGGCGTCGGTCGGTAGGTCGAAGCGCCCGTCCAGGTTGTTCCGCCAGTACGCGCCGTAGCCGGCGAAGCCCTCGGACGGCGCGTAGGCGAAGCGCGCCCACGTCTCGGAGAGCACGCGCTCCCCGCCGAGCATTCCGTCGTCCATGTGGGCGAGCGCGAGCCGTGCCAGGTCGCGGACGGTGGTGAAGAACGCCCCGCACACGATGAAGTGCCCGTAGGGATCGACCTCCACGATGGATGAGCGCATGCCCAGGGGCTCGAAGACCTCGCGCTGAAAGAGGGCCATGGGGTTGCCCCCGGCGCGCTGGTAGGCGAGCTGAGCGACCGCCGTCACCGTGAGAACGTTCGTGTTCAGGTACGAGTACTCGGTACCCGGAGCGAAGGCGCCGGGGGAGACCTCGATGGCGTCGGCCAGCGTGTCGAAGCCCTCGATGTAGATGAACCCGTGCTCGTTCTCCGCAGAGAAGAAGCTGTCGAAGCCGAAGAGCCGCGTTTGATCGAGGCCGCTCGACATGTGAACGAGGTTCCGGATCGTGATGTCGCGCCGGCTATCCCCCTGCCAGGCCGCGACCGGCGCCGGGTCGTCGAGGCCGAGCACCTCGCGATCGATGAGGCGCCCGACGGCGGTGGCCATCACGCTCTTGCCGGTCGACCAGCCGCGCTGTGGAACCCGGGGACCGTAGCCCTCGGCGTAGCGTTCGGCGACGAGCTCGCCGCGGTGCACTACGGCCATCGCGCGCATCCCGGCGCGGGCGATGTGGGCGTCCATGGCTCGCTCGAGGCCGTCGCGGTCGATGGGGCTCTCGCCGGGAACGAGGGTCTCGCCGAGGGGCCAGGGCGCGTCCTCGGGCGGCCCTTCCCAGGGGATGGTCTGGGGCTCGAAGAAGAGCGCGTCCTCGCCCCGGGGGAGGATCACGCAGCCCTGCGATTCGGCGTGCACGGCCGTGCGTGGAGGGTCATCAGGGTGTTCGACGGTGACGCGCCGCGCTGCCTCGTCGATGTCGATGGCTGCCCGGGCGATGTCGAAGCCCTCGGCCGCGAGCCCGAGCAGGCGCACCTCGAAGCGCAGCGTGTCGTTCGGGTCGCCGCCGGCGACGAAGACGCGCGTGCACAGCTCCTTGGCGCTGAAGGCGGCGGCGTACTCGGTGGCCGAGGCGGCGAAGTCTGCGCCGGGCGGGGTGGGATGGGACTCGTCCACCTCGACCTGGGTCGGGAGCGGGAGGTCGCGTCCGGCGTCGGCGGGCGCCTCCGCGTCCGGTGCGCCCGCGTCCTCCGCGGCCGTGCCGGACTCACCGCAGCCCGTCGCTGCGATCAATGCGAGGAGCACCCACCCCGTCGGGCGGCTCCGATCGCGTTGCACGCCGCCCCGTCCGGCGATCTCAGGCATCTTCTCTCCCACTACGGGCGCACTTCGAAAGCGCTTCTTCAGCGCTTCCGCACCCCGTGGTAAACATTGAACCATGGTTCAGCGCAGTTTGCTTCCCCTTCTCGCGATTTCGGTTCTCGCCTGTGGCGACGACGGGCCCGGCGAGGACATGCCCATGTCCTGCGGCGTGGCCGGGGAGTACGCGGCCGTGCTGGCCGAAGAAGAGAGCAGCCCCGAGTGCATCGTGGCCGACGTGGACTCCTGCGAGCTCATCGAGACCGACGCGGGCCTCGACGCCACCTGCGACATCGCCGTGGGGGACTGCACCTTCGAGGAAGGCGGCTGCGATCGCTGCACCGGTATGGCGATGGTCTCGAGCCTCTCGGGGACCTTCACCTTCGACTTCATGATGGGCTTCGTGATCTTCGACGGAGGGGGTTTCTCGTGCCGCTTCGACCTGACGCCCATGTAGGCGAGGGCGTCAGACCGTGAGCTTCGGTGGCGCCGGCCGGAGCACGAAGACCGCGTCGTCGAGGGCGATGACCGGCTGCGAGGCCCCGCCGCGGCAGAGGTAGGGCGCCCGGGCGAAGGCGGCGACGTGCCAGCCCGTCGGCCGAAAGGCCAGCTCGGCGAGGGCGCTCGCCCCGGCCTCGAAGCTCTCGCGACCGCCGAGGGGGCTCGGGAGCCGCTCCTCCGGCGCCATGGTCACGGGGCCCATGTGCACGTGCGGGCGGACGGGGAGCGGGACCGCGAGCAGGAGCACCCCGCGCGTCAGGGGCCGGAGCCTCTCGAGCAGAGTGAGCGGCCGGCTCGTGCGATCGATGACGTTGAGCAGCCCGACGAGGTCGAAGGGCGCCTCGTCGCCCGGCAGCTCCGCCGTGGCGAGGTCGACCTCGTGGCAGCGCCAGCCGCGCTTGCGGAGCCTCCGCGCCATGGGCCCCGAGAGCTCCGTCGTGACCACGTCCCCGGGCTCCCGCTCCGGGCCCAGGAGCTCGGTCAGCGTCGCGGTCACGTTCCCCTCGCCGGCGCCGACGTCGAGGAGGCGACGCGGCGGCGAGGTCACGCCCGCCTGGGCGAGGAGCTCGCGCCATTGCGCTGCGCCGAGCACGCGCATGTCGTGGGTCCCGGCGACGCCGTTCGCGTCGTAGTCGCTCATCACCTTGCGGGCCATCGCGCGGAGCG
>JBCDGX010000011.1:0-22467 GCA_038750805.1 Myxococcota bacterium | reverse complement strand
CGGCGGCCGGCGAGGCGGCGACCGCCGAGGCGCTCGGCGACACGGCCGCCGACGCCGCCCCCACCCCCAGCGCCGAGGTCGCGGAGGCCGCCGGCGAGATCACGGCACGACGGTCGCGCCGCTTGGAACCCGCCCGCGCCCGCGAAGCGAGCCCGCCGAACGAGGAGGCAGTGGCCGCCGCCGGCGCCGACACCACCGTCGACGCCGTCACCGCCGAGGCGGCCGTCGTCGACGCGTCACCCGTCGAGGCCGCGGTCGAGAGCCCGGTCGCCGGCACCGAGCCGGAGCCGGTCCCGCCCTCCGACACCCGCGACGCGCCGAGCCCACCCCCGCCGGCACCGCAGCCCACCCCCGTCGCCGAGCGAGACGCTCCCTCGGATGATCCGCCCTCGCCGCCGGACGACGAACCGGACCGGCCTTCCTTCGTGACCTTCTGATGCGCCGCCTCTTCTTCGCTTTCGCCCTCGCCGCCTTCGTCCTCCCGGCCCCGGCCGCGGCCTCGCCCTGGACCTTGCCCCGCGGCGACGTGGTCGTGGCCATGGGCTACGACCTGCTCTGGGCCGACCGCGAGTACCTCGACAACCGGAACGCGCGGGCCTTCCCGCTGAACGGGCGGCTCACGGCCTCCACCTTCACCATGGCCGCCCGGGCGGGCTTCACGGACCGGCTCGAGCTCGAGCTCCAGATCCCCGTGCGTCTCGTCAGCTTCCGCTCGGACTCGGTGATCATCTTCGACCAGGCCGGCGCGGGCATCGACTTCTTTCAGGAGAACGTCCTCGACTTCAGCGAGACGGCCCGCGGCGTCGGCGACGTGATCCTCGCCGGGCGCTACGGCCTCCTCCAGGGCTCGACGGCCATCGCCCTCGAGGGCCGCGCGAAGATCCCCGCCGGCTACGACGGCCCGGAGGGTACCTTCGGCTCGGACCCGCAGACCGTCGCGGCCTTCCTGGCCGGTGACCCGGACGAGATCGTCTCGCCCACGAACATCCGCGACGACGTCACGCTCGGCGCCGGCCAGGTGGACCTCTCACTGAACCTCCTCCTCGGCAGCGCCTTCGCCTCCCGGACCTTCCTCCGCGCCGACGCCGGCTACACGCTGCGCCTCGACGGCGCGGGCGATCAGATCGTCGGCGCGTTCAAGATCGGCCAGGCCATCGGCTCCCGCGTGCTCCTCTTCGCCGAGACCCGGGGCGCCTACAGCATCCAGGAGGGGCGCTCGGTCGGCGTGAGCGTCTTCGCCATCGACCCGGACGTTCCCGCCGAGGACTACGGCCCGCGCGAGGGCGACCCACTCTTCAACCTCGGGCTCCGCGAGTTCCCTCTGGACTACGATGTGCTCCAGGTCGCCGCCGGCGCGATCTTCCGCTTCTCACCGAGCGTCGAGATGAACCTCGCCTACCAGCGCACCGTGCTCGGCCGAAACCTCGCCGAGGCCCAGCAGGTCTTCATCAGCATCGCCGTGCGCCGCTCCTTCCTCCCGCCGCCGCCCCCGCCGGGGGAGGCGAACGCGAGCGAAGAACGCTAGACCCGGCCCATGCGCACACGGGAGCTCGGCCAGACCGGCATCACGCTCAGCGAGATCAGCCTCGGCACCTGGGGCTTCGGCGGCGCCTACGGGCCGCTCGGCGAGGACGCCCAGCGGCAGATCGTCGAGGAGGCGACGAGCGCGGGCATCACCACCTTCGACGTCGCGCCGCTCTGGGGCCGCGGCGCCGTCGAGTCGCTGCTCGGCGATGCGCTCTCGGGTCAGGACGTCCGGTGGATCACCCGCGGCGGCGCGGCCTGGGACGACGACCACGTCGTGCATCGCTTCGACGAGCCCTCGCTTCGCCGGGACCTCGAGGGCTCCCTCGAGCGCCTGAAGACCGTCCGCGTCGACGTCTGGCTGCTCCATGAGCCGACGGAGGAGGCGCTCCGTGACGACGCGCTGAAGAAGGCCCTCGAGACCTTCGGCTCGGAGAGCCTCTTCGGCGCCTGGGGCGTGAGCACCTCGAGCGCCGACGTCGCGCGCATGGCCCTCGCCATGGGCGCGCAGGTCCTCTGCCTCCCCTACAGCCTGCTCACGCGGACGCTCCTCGACGACCTCGCGCCCGAGCTCTCCGTCGCCGGCTGCGGCGTGCTCGCGCGCTCCCCGCTCCTCCACGGGCTGCTCGCGGGGCGCTGGACGGAATACCGGCAGTTCGGCGAGGAGGACCATCGGCGGGCGCGCTGGACCCCGCGCTCGCTCTCGGTCCGCGTACGCCAGACCAACACGCTCCGCTTCCTCGTGAAGGGCGAGGTGCCTTCCATGGGCGCCGCGGCGCTCCGCTTCGTGCTCACCAACGCCGCCGTCACGAGCTGCGTGGTCGGGGCCCGGCGCCCGGTCCAGGCCCGGGATCTGGTGCGCCTCGCCGGCGAGCCGCCCTACCTCCCCGAGGCGGATCTCCAGCGCCTCGACACGGTCCTGACCACCCTCGGCACCTGAGCGGCGACTCCGCCGCGGTTGACGCGGCGGCCGGCGCGGCTTTCAGTCCCCGCGATGACCGCGCCGCTCCACACCCTCGACGCCACCGCCCTCCTCGAGCTGATGGGCGCCGGCGAGGCGAGCAGCCGCGAGATCGTCGAGGCGCTCCACGCCCGCGCCGACCAGGTCGAGCCTCGCGTCGGCGCCTTCGCGCATCAGCTCCGCCGCGAAGCCCTCGACGCGGCCGACGCGGCCGACGCCGCCCGGAGCCGCGGCGAGCTGGCGGGGCCGCTCCACGGCCTGCCGCTCACGATCAAGGAGAGCGTCGACGTCGCGGGCATCCCCTCGACGCTCGGGATGGTGAGCCGGAAGGACCGCCCCGCGGCGAGCGACGCCGTCGTCGTCCGGCGCCTCCGCGAGGAAGGCGCGCTGGTCCTCGGGAAGACCAACGTGCCGCAGACCCTGCTCGCGCCGCTCGAGTCGACCAACCGGCTCTTCGGGACGACGCACAACCCCTGGCGCCACGGGCACGGCCCCGGTGGGTCGAGCGGCGGCGAAGCGGCGGCGCTGGCCGCGGGCACGAGCGCCCTCGGCATCGGCACGGACATCGGCGGTTCGATCCGGACGCCCGCGGCCCTCTGCGGCGTGTTCGGCCTGAAGCCCACCGTGGACCGCTGGTCGAACGTCGGCTCGCGCGGACTCCTCCCCGGGCAGGAGCTCGTGCGCTCGCAGATCGGTCCCATGGCCCGGAGCGTCCGCGACCTCGCGCTCCTCATGGCGACCCTCGACGCGCCCTCGATGACGCCGCACGACCCGCGCGTCCCGCCCGTGCCCACGCGACGGCCACCGGAGCGGCCGCTGGTGGTCGGCTACTACGAGGACGACGGCTTCCTGACCCCCGCGGCGTCCGTGCGGCGGGCCGTGCGCGAAGCCGCCGAGGCGCTCGATCGCGCGGGCTGCCGGGTCGAGCGCTTCACCCCGCCGAACGTCGAGGAGATCGTCTGGCTCTACTTCGCCGGCCTGAGCGCGGACGGGCTCGCGACCCTCGACGAGGCCCTCGCCGGAGAGGCGCTCATCGACCCGATCAAGACCGTCGGCCGCCTCGCCCACATGCCGCGGCGCGCGCGCCAGGGCCTCGCCCGGGCCATGGGACTGATGCAGGAGACGCGCGTCGAGAAGCTCATCGGCGCCCTCGGCGAGAAGCGCGTGAAGGAGCTCTGGGACCTCACGGCCCGGCGGACGGAGCTCAAGCTCGAGGAGCAGCGGGCCTGGGACCGCGCCGGCGTCGACGTCGTGCTCTCGCCGGTCTACGCGACACCCGCCTGCCCCATCGGCATGAGCCACGACTTCACGCTCGGGTTCGCCAGCGTCAGCCGCTACAACTTCCTCGACCGCCCCGCCGGCGTCGTGCCCGTGAGCCGCGTCCGCACCGACGAGACCGTGCGCAGCAACGCCCGCGACCGCGTCGAGAAGCGCGCCGAGCAGATCGAGTCCCAGAGCGCCGGTCTGCCCCTCGCGGTGCAGGTCGTCGGCCGCCCCTGGGATGAGGCGACGGTGCTGCGCGCCATGGCGCTCCTCGAGGGCGAAGTGCGCGGTGGCGAGGCCTTCCCGACGACGCCCGTCGACCCGCGCTGAGCCCGGCGCAGGCCGCGTCCGGAGGCGAACGAAACGCCCGGGGGGTCTCCTCGACAGAGCCCCCGAGGACACGCGGAGCGTCCGCGGGCGCGGACGTGGGCCTCGGCGAGGACGCATGACGACGACGACGTTCCGGTCCCCCCGCGGGCGCCGGCTAGCGGGGGCGCTGCAGGCGCTATGGGTGCGGGCGCTCCTGGGCGGACGGGCCATCGAGCAGGGCGCGCTCGATGCCTTCCTCGGCGGGCTGACGACGCATCCGCGCGCCGAGGTGGCGCGCTACGTCCGCGGCCTGGCCGCCCGCGTCACCGTGATCACCGCCGTGGTCCTCGCGGTCCTTCACGCGCGGCGCGAGCCCGGCGCAGTGGCCCGCTTCTACCAGCGCTTCGTCGGCGAGGCGGACCCGCGCGCCGTGGGCGTGCTCCGCATCGCGACGGCCGGCGTGGCCTTGCTCTACGTGAGCTTCGAGAACGTCGCGGACACCGCCGTGCTCCCGCGCGAGCTCGCCCGCGCCCACGGGGCCTTCGCGCTCCTCCAGGCGCTCCCGGGCACCCCGGCCCTGGCGTCGTCGCCGGAGGCGCTCGCGGTCTTCGAAGGGCTGAGCGCGACGGTGCTGGCGGCGGCGATGCTCGGCCTCTTCACGCGGATCACGCTGCCCCTCGGCGCGCTCGTCTACTTCGTGTGCATCTCGCTGCTGCGTCAGCCGACCTGGGCCTACCACACGGGGTTGATCCCGTTTTACCTGCTCACCTTCCTCGCCCTCGCGCCCTGGGTCGGGGCCGACCCCGGGGCAGCGCTCACGCTCGACCGGCGCGCACGGGAGCCCGTCTCGCGCGAGGCCGCCGGCTGGGTCCGCTTCGGCTGGGTCGCGCTCCTCTTCCTCCCCTACGTCGAGGCCGGCCTCAGCAAGCTCTGCAACGCCGGACCGCTCTGGGTGGGCCCGACGAACATGCGAGCGATCCTCTTCATGGACTCCCTGGACCCCATGGAGTTCGACTTCGACGGGGGCCTCCTCCTCCAGAGCGCGCCCGCCGCGGTCTTCGTCTTCCTCGGCCTCGCCGGGATGCTCGGGGAGATCGGGATGGTCTTCGCGCTCACGCACCGCTGGGGGAAGCGGCTCTTCCCGGCGGCGATGATCGGCATGCACGCCGGCATCGTGCTCCTCCAGAACGTCTTCTTCCCCGATCTGATCCTCCTGCTGATCGCCTTCTACGCGATGGCGCTCCTCTACGACCGGGGGACGGGCTCGCCCTTCGACCTGAGCTTCGCGCCCGCCCGCGAGTCCGTCCGCGACGCGCCCCTCGCCCGCCGCCGGGCGACGCGCCTGCTCGGCGTCACGGTCGCCGTGATGGGCGCCTTCTGGATGCTCGCCATCGAGTGGTTCCCGTTCACGGCGATGCAGATGTACGCGAAGGTCCGCGGGCCCGAGGTCGAATACGTCGAGCTCCACGAGCGCACGGCGGAGGGCTGGCGGCGCGGACGTCCCGACGAGGTCTTTCCGTCGCTCCTCGACGGCCGCTACCGGCTCGCCCTCCGCCGCTGCTTCGACGACGAAGGCCCGGACCCGCGCTGCGACCTCTTCCTCGCGAGCTACCTCGAGGCCCGGGGCCCCGAGGTCGCCGAGCTGCGCGTGGAGAAGCACCGCTGGAACTTCGTGACCGCGCCGGACGACGCGGACCACGGCGAGGTGATCGGCGTGCACCGGCTTCGCCGCTGAGCGGCCTCGCGACTTCCATCGCGCGGGGCCCGGAGGCCGCCCGGGCTGCGCGGATCGCCCGCATCCGGCCCCTGACATCACATGAAACTGGAATCAGGAAAAAAAGTGCCGTAGCGTCATCGTTCCCATCGTGGGACGCGTGTGCGGCTCAGCCGAGGTGTCGAGGCGCCAAACCTCGGTCCTCTCTCCCTGAGTGGAATGCAAGTTTTCACTCCCATTGAGCGACGCCGGACGAAGCGAATTCACACGCGATTGGATAACGAGTGATACAGTTTTCACTCGTTGAACACAGCCCCTAGGGTTTCTCGACAGCGGCCATTGTGTCGGCCGCTCGAGGGAGATCCTGATGCTGGAAACGCGCCTACCTTCGGACCGAGTCTTTCGCTCGCTCGGGCTGATGGCCCGTCTCGTCCCGGGGCAGGCGCAGCGCCTCGAGTCGAGCTTCGGCCCGCCGGGAACCTGGCTGGGTCAGTTCCGCAGCCGCGCCGTCGGCATGGACGACGGGAGCGGGGCCTACACGCGGCGCGACCTCGACGCTCTGGCCGACCTCCGCATCCTCGTCGTCGGCGGTGGTGCCGTCGGGGGGCGCACGCTCGGCAAGCTGGTGATGCTCGGGGCGGCCACGGGGCGGGGCCTGATCCGGGTCTTCGATCCGGACGTCGGCGAGGTCAGCAACCTGCAGCGGCAGCTTCTGACGGCCGTCGACGCCGGGCGCGTGGACGAGCCGGGCCACACGCCGAAGGTCGAGAGCCTCGTGCGCTGGGTCGACACGCACGTGCCCTTCGCGAAGGTCGAGGGCATCGCGGACGGCGTCCAGCCCGAGGACGTCGAGGACCTCGTCCACGACGTCGACGCGGTGGTCATGGCCGCGGACGTCTCGCAGCCCGCGGTGAACTTCACGCTCCTCGAGACCTGCGTGCGTCGCCGCATCCCGGTCTTCGGCGGTCTCGACCTGAACCGGGCGGCGGTGTCCTGGCATTGGACGCCGGAGAACGAGCGAAGCCCGCTCCTTCGTGGCCTCTTCGACTACCGGACCCCGGGCCGGGTCGCGCGTTTGAAGGCGTCCGACATCACGACGACGGACGTCGAAGCCGTGTTGAGGGGGGACCAGATTCACGCCCTGGGCTGGATCGTCCAGATGCTCGATCCGGCGGATCTTCCAGCCTCGATGCTCGCGAGCATCGTGTCCTACGTGGCGGCCCAGGGAGAGCCCCACGCCGAGGCCTTCCTCCCCCAGGCGGGCGTCGCCGCGGCCCGGCAGGCCCAGCAGACGGCCGACACCATGGTCCACTACTTCAGCCCGGACCGCCGGGGCTGGAGCGACGTGCAGTCCTACGTCGTCTTCGACGGCGAGACCTACGCCCTGCACGAGGGGCTTCGGCGGGCTGCGCGCTGGGACGATGGCGCGCTGGTCCGCGAGGTCACGGCGGCCATCGAGGCCCACGCCCGACGGCGGACCGAGTGGGTGCGCGCGACCTTCGAGGATGCGGAGCCCGCCGCCGCGCTCAGCCTCGCGCTCCTCGGGGTCACCGCGGACGAGCTGGTCCGCGGGCGCTCCCCCCTCTGCAACGAGGAGGGCCGATGAGCGCCGTCGCGATGGTCGCCCGGCCGCCCCACGACGCGGAGGAGTTTCGCGCGCTCCTCGAGGTGCGCGCGGCGTCCTTCCGGCGCTCGTGGATGGAGCGCTATTGCGCCTTCTATGCGGACGGCCTCGAGCTCGACCCCTACGACGTGCAGGCCCACCATCTCGGGCTCTTCGCCGAGGGGGGACCGGGGGGGAAGGACGAGCCCGTCGGCTACGTCCGAGCCGTCGGCACCTCCCCGGTCCCAGAGACCGTCGCGCTCCTCGAGGAGCTCGACCTGCTGGACCGCGTGCAGCTCCGCCCGGACCCCATCGACCGGCTGCCGGCGTTCTCGGATTTCTTCGCCGAGGGCCCGTCGAGCTACGAGGCCTACGACCCACTCTTCGAGGTGAGCCGCATCGCGATCCGGCCGGAGCTTCAGGGGCGGCGCTGGACCAAGTTCCTCATCGACGCGGCGGCGGCCTGGGCGCTCTCCCTCGGCAACGAGGCCTTCGTGTGCCGCGTGACGACGCAGACGGAAGGGGTCTACCGCGCCGTGCTCGGCGCCGAGCGCATCGACGGCTCGGGCGAGGTGGAGCATTGCGGCCACGCCGTCTGTTTCCTTGGCATCCACGAGCGGACGCTCCCGGAGCGCTCGGCACCGAAGGTCTTCGCGCTTCGGGACCAGCTGGCCAGTGAAGGCCTGATGACCCGCCGGCCGCATGGCCGCACCACCGTCGTGGTCCCGGCCACGCCCTTCATGGCGGCTCGGGTCTGATCGGTCCGAGCTGGCACTCGACGAGGATCGACGAGCGGAACTGCACCTCGACGAGGGGCACGCCGCTCAGGGTCGGCGCGACCACGGCGAAGTGGAGCGCGTCGACGCCGATGTCCCAGCGCTCGCGCAGGTGAAAGAAGAGCCCGATGGGCCGGAGGTCCATGAAGAACCCCGTCTGCCCCGGTTCGTCCAGCAGGTTCGCGCGAAGCAGCGTCGACGAGCCCACGTAGAGCGCGAAGCGCAGCATGCCCGAGGGGTGGAAGCGCTCGACGCCGGCGGCGACGTTGAGCGCGAGCTGCGTCGTGTTCCGGTCCCCCTCCGTGATGCGCCAGAGCGCGTGCTCCGCGCGGAGCAGGAGCCCGAGCCGGCCGGAGCGCCAGCCGACGACCACGCCCGTATGCGTGGCGAGCGTGCGCGAGGCGTTGCGCGTCGTGATCATGGAGAGCGCGGAGCCGCCCGTGTCGAGGCCGACGAGCCAATGCGGCTGGCCGCTCCGCTCCGCGATGTTCGGCTGCGCCGCCGCCGTCCCCTGGGACGCGAAGAGCAGCACGAGCGCGATGCCCCCACGGAGGCTCACGGCGTGCCCCCGACCGGGAAGGTCCACACCGCCCCGCGGCTCATCCCAAGGTAACCCTGGCCGTCCACGATGGCGAGGTCGTAGCCCTCGACGCCGAAATCGAGGAGCACGTCGGGCGCCCCGCCCTCCGGACCGGCCGCCGTCCAGATGGCGTAGGCGCCGTCGAGGGTCAGGGCGACGAGCGCGGGGCCCTGAAAGGCGAGGCCATCGACGCCGCCGCCGAGCGCATCGAAGCGCGCCCTCTCCTCGAGCGCCCGGTCGTAGAGGACGACCTCGCCCCGCCCGAAGGCGGCGGCGACGCGCTCCCCCGCGACGGCCAGGGCGGTCACGCTATCGCCGGTCGCGGCGCGGGCCACGACGCGCATGGAGGCGCGGTCGACGAGGGCCACGGACCCGGGAAAGGAAAGGCGGCCGAGGCCGAGCAGGAGCATGTCCGCGTCGGCGTCGGCGGTCATCACGTTGATGCGCTCGTCGAGGCGGAGCTCGCGCTCCCCGCAGCGGAGAACGCCGTTCCGCCCGGCGCTGCAGAGCACCTCGCCGCGCCGGATCACCGAACGAACGTCCGGATGCGCGTACTCCTCGACCAGCTCGCCGGAGGGCGTCCAGACGCGCACGCGGTTGCCACCGGCGCTCACGAAGCCGTCGGCGTCGGCGTCGATGTCCCACACGGCCCCCTCGTGCGCGACGATCTGCGTGGGCGGGAGCGTCTCCTGGAGGATGGCGATCTCGCCCGAGGACGAGCCCGAGTGGAGGCGCCCGCCGTGGAAGGCCACGGCCTCCGTGCGCTCCGTGACGCCGTGCATGCGGAAGACCCGCGGGCTCAAGATGCCGTTCGGCGGCGCCGTCTCGGTCGCGAAGAGCGGCAGGCAGAGCGGCGCACCGACGACGCCGGCGGCGTCCTCCGCGGCGAGGCAGGCGAGGCGCGGGCTCGCCGGGAAGGCCACGCCCTCCGCGGTGACGTCCACGACGAAGGTGCCATCCTCGGGCCGGAGCGCGTAGCGGCGCCCGGCGTCCTCGAGCTCCCAGAGCAGCGTGCTCCCCTCGGGGAGATCGACGGCGAGGCGGAGCTCGGACCCGGCGACGAACGCGGAGCTCCAGCGCACCGCGCCAACGAAGGGCGCGCCCGTGCCGACGAACGAACCCTCCCGGCGCTCGGCGTCGCGGAGCACGATGCGGTCGTCGAAGTCCCGCGCGGCCTGCCGGCGCGCGGCCCCGCCGAGGTCCGAGTCGGTGAGCTGCACGCAGCCGAGGACGAGCAGGAGCGGAGCGACGCGCCTCATGGACGCGCTCGCCTTCGGCGGACCCACCACCACCCCGCGACGAGCCAGAGGAGCTGCGACGCGACGAAGGGCGCCGAGGCGCCGCCACTGCAGAGGTAGGGCTCCGAGGGCTCGCGCCGGGCGAGCTCGAGCCAGCGCCCGTTGTCGCAGAACTCGTTCTCGACGGTGCAGCCCGGCCGGTGGCGCAGCCAGGCGTCGAGCACGGAGCCGACGGCCAGCGGGTCCCGACCCGTGAAGACCTCCCGGGCGGCGACGAAGAGCTCCCCGGTCGCCTGCGTGGCGGCGGCGCGCGTGTCCTCCGTCGCCTCGTTGCACTGATCCATCGCGTCCGAGTGCGGCAGCCCGTCGCGCGACTCGCGAAGCGTGCCGTCGACCGCTTCGACGAAGTTGAAGACCGTCAGCACGCTCCGGAACCCGTCGTGCTCGTCGCGGATGCTGTGCGAGAAGGAGTCCTGCACGGCGTGGGCGGCGCGGCCCAGGTGGAAGGCCACGGACCAGACCTCGACGTCGATGCGGCCGTAGAAGTCGAAGTAGAGCTGGGTCGTGAGGAGCTGGTCCTCGGGCGCGGCGCGCACGGCCTCGTCCGCCTGGCGCACCTCGTCGAGGATGCGCGCGCGTGTTCCCGCGACGGCGCTGGCGTCGCCCGCCTCCCCGTCGTCGTCGAGGCCGCGGAGCGCGTGAGCGTATTGCTCTTCGGCGTCGGGGCTCGTGTGGATGGTGCGCGCGCTCTCGAGGTTGAGGATCGCGTGCCCCTCCGTATCCGGCGAGCGCACGCCGACGAGCAGGCTGGTCAGGACGAAGAACTCCACGTCGGAGAGCGTCGAGGGGTCCACGCCGACGGTCTCGACGACGTAGCGGCCGACGCGCCGCCAGGTGCTCCCGGAGGGCAGGACGATCAGGTCCGTGGGAAGCGAGAGCACGACCTCGTCGAAGGCCGCCGCGGTGAGCACCTCGTGGCAGGGCTCGCTGAACCCCGACGCGATGCTGAAGGCCGAGGCCGGCGCCGGGAGCGCGAGGGTGAGCACGGAGAGCAGAGCAATGGGCCTCATGGCAGGCGCACCTCGATGGCGAAGGTCGTCCGGTATTGCGTGAGCAGGAGCCGTGGGTAGCGGAGCGCGGGCAGCAGGAGGCTCAGGCCGAGCGGGGTGAGCTCGAGGGCGACGTGCGGGTGCACGGGCCAGCGGAGCGCGACCGGCCGGATGTCGAAGAAGAGCCCGGTGGTGCCCCGCTGATGGAGCGGCGTGTCCCCGTCGAGGATCGACGCGCCCCCGACGAGCGCGGAGCGGATGCGTCCCTCGGCCCAGACGCGCTCGACGCCGCCGCCCACGTTCCAGACGCCGGGGAAGGGCCCGGCGTCGAGCTCGGTCCCGAACCAGGCGTTGCGCTCGAGCACGAGGACGGCGCCGATGCGCGACGCGGGGCCCGAGCGCCGATAGGCGACGCGCAGCGCTCCGCCATAGGAGACGTTGAGGAGCGAGCGATCCGTTTGGTCCGAGAGCGCCGAGAAGTGCCCTTCGGCCGCGAGGCGCCAGGGCGAGGCATCCGCCCGGGCGTCCGAGGTCACGAGACCCAGCGCGAGCACCGCGAGCCCGACGGAGCGAACGAGCTGCAGGGGCACCAACGCTTCCACCTCGCGATGCTGCGCCAGGGGCGATCGGCGCGCCAGTGCGTCAGCGGCTGGCGCGCCGCGTGTCCCGACGCGTGTCCCGCCGCGAGGCATCGGCGCGACGCCAGCGAAGGCGCCCGATGGGGAGGGGCTGCTCGTCGTATGCGAGGCCCCCCCAGAGATCCATCTCGTGCCGCTCGGACTCGCGCACCAGCACATGCCCCCGCGGACGGACGGCGACCGGGTCGCGGCCGAGGAAGCTCGCCGTGCCGTGCACGAGGTCGACGCCGACGTAGCCGCCGAGGACCTTCACCAGCCCCCAGCCCTCCGGGAGGTGCGCGGTCTCGACGCGGGGCCGGGGAAATCGGAGCCGTTGCGCGACGAGCAGCGGCGCATCCGGCCGATCGGCGTCGACGCGCCAGAGCGAGCCCTCGGCGTTGGCCGTGAGGTACCAGCGCCCGTAGCTCGCCCCGACCTCCTCATGGGTTCGAAGCGCTCCGGTCCGAAGGTCGAGCATCGTGGTGCGGTCGAGGCGGACGAGGCGCGCCGCCTGGGGTCCGTCCATCGCCGCGTCCGCGCGGGTCCAGCGCGACGCGCGCGCATCGAGGGGCCGGAGCTCCCCCCCGCGTGCGCCCCCGCGCGCGTAGGCGAGAGAGGTTCGGTTCGGGTCCGAGGTCGCGCATCCCACGAGGCGCCCGGGGCCCTCCGGGTCCTCGGCGAGCACCCAGCCACGGCATGCCTCGGATGCGAAGCGATGGTCCGTGGTCTGCGCGTGCACCTCCGCCGGCGTCAACGATCGGAGCGCGAGGCCCGACGTGCTCAGGACCCGGCTGCGCGCCGGCGGGGGCGGAGGCCAGGGCGGGGACTGACGCTCGTCGAAGCGGGCGAAGCCGCAGACGGCCATGATGGTGGGCGGCGGCGGGGTGTACCGAGCGCATGGCGGGGCCCGACGCGAGCCGACGAGGGGGAAAGGCGGCGCGGCGAAGGGCACGAGCTTCCGGTCCCGCTCGTTTCGGTTCGTGCGCCTCCCGGGGACGAGCTCTTCCGGCGGCACGACGGCCAGCCACACGAAGCGGCCGTCCTCCGACAGCCCGACCCGCACGAGCTCGCCCGGCCCCTTGTCGATCTCGCGGACCTCGAGCGTCTCGAGCTCGATCAGCGCGAGCACCGCGTCACGGCTTCCGGTGCCTCGCGCCAGCAGCAGGTACGGGCCCGCGAAGGCGATGACGTCGAGGTCTCGCGAGGGGATGTTCTCGACCATCGCCGTGCGCACGCCGCGGACGGTGTCGACGAGCGTGAGCCGCTGCCCCCGGCGCCCGGGCTCCTCGAGCACCACCCAGCGCGCGCTTTCGTCCCAGCCGACGACCCGTCCGCGGCGGCCCCCCGGGGCGTCCTCGGTCGCGAAGTACGCCTCGAGACGGTCCCCGCGCCCATTGCGCCGCGTGATGAGCCGGCCGTCCCCATCGGTGTCCTCGCGGGCCTGACAGAACCCGACCCAGCGCGCCCCCGGCACCGCCAGCGCGGAGCCCGTGGGCGCGATGGCGCCGAAGGCGAAGGCGGGCGGCTCGTCAGCCGGCGACCCCGCCCGAAGAAGCCCTGCGTAGGGCCCCTCGCTCCACGGCCACGCCAGCTCGTCGGCGCTGGCCACGGCGCTTGGGCTCGTCCGCGCGCACGCGACGAGGAGGAGGAGGACCAGCAGGCGCACGAGTACGAGTCTAGCGGGCGATGGTCACCAGGGCCGGCGATTCGCGCGCCGCGCGTCCTGGCTGCGCCACGTCTGCACGCGTTGCCAGCGGAGGCGCCCCACGGGGAGCGGACGCCGGCGAGGGCCGAGGCGCAGGTCCTCCAGCGTCCGGTTCTCGTCATCGCGCACGAGAACGTGCCCCGGTTCTCGCACGCCTACGGGATCCCGACCGAGGAACGCTGCGTACCCGGCGGCCAGGTCGACGCCGACGACGCCGCCCGGGACCTTCATGAGCGCCCAGCCGCTCGGAAGGTGCGGGGTGTGGAAGAGGGGCTCGGGGTTCCGCAACCGATGCGCCACGAGGCGGGGGGCATCGGGACGGTCGGCGTCCTCCCGCCAGAGTGAGCCGCTCGCGTCCGCCCGCAGATACCAACGGTCGTGGCTGGCGCCGACTGGGCCGTCGTGTGTCCGAAGCGCCCCGGTCCGCAGGTCGAGCATGGACGACGCATCGACGCGAACGAGGCGGGAGACCTGGACGGATTCAAGCCGTGCTTCGGGCCGCATCCAGAAGGAGCGGACGTCGATGGGTCGGAGGTACGCGTCGCGTGCGTAGGCGAGCATCGGCGAGGGCGCGTCCGCGCGCTCGCACGCCACCAGACGCCCCGGGCCCTCCGGATCCCGCGCGAGCACGACGCCTCGGCAGCCGTCCCCGGTGAAGCGGCGCGTCGCGGTCAGCGCCTCGACCTCCGCCACCGTCAGGGGCTCCGGGAAGGGGTTGGAGGTCCGGAGGATCATCGAGCGCGCGGGCAAGGGCTCGTCGGCGTCGACGCACGCCCACACCGACCGGAGCCAGCAGGCGGGGGAACGCCGGGGACGGGCGAGTCCGAAGGGGGGCTCCGGAAACGGCGCGAGCGGGCGGTCGCTCTCGCGATGCCAGGCATCGACCGAGGGACGCGGGCCGGGGCCGGGCGCGTCCGTGGGGACCGAAGCGAGCCAGAGGAAGCGCCCGTCCTCCGAGAGTCCGGCCTGCACGAGTCTCCCCGGTCCTGCGTCGACGTGTCGCACCTCGAGGGTCTCCAGATCGACCAATGCACGCACGGAGCTGGGGTGCTCGGCGTCCCCCCTCACGATGAAGAGCCAAGCGCCCGCGAAGGCGACGACGTCGAGGTCCGACCGCGGCGCATCCTCGGCCAGGACCATGCGGCCCCCATGCTCCGCGTCGATGAGCGTCACGCGCTCGCCGCGGGCCGAGGGCTCCTCGAGCACCACCCAGCGCGCCGTGTCGTCCCAGCCGAGCACGCGCCCGGGCACCCCCGTCGGCGCGTCCTCCGTCGCGAAGAACGGCCCGAGCACGTCGCCGCTCCCGTCCTCGCGGGCGAAGAGTCTCCCGTTCCCGTCCGAGTCGACGCGCGCCTGGCAGAACGCCGCCCAGCGCGCGCCGGGGACGGCGAGCGCAGGACCGGTGGGTGCCACGGCGCCATAGGCCACGGACGGCGGCACCTCCTCGATGGGCTCCGCGACGAAGAGCCCGGGCGGGGCCCGGTCGTCCCGCGGCCACACCACCTCGTCCGCGCTTCCGACAGCGCGCGGGCCCGTTCGCGTGCACGCGACGAGGAGGGCGGCCGCCAGCCAACGCACAACCGAGACTCTACCGGTCGGACGCCTCTTCGACGACGGGCACGCCGTGCTCCCGCGCGAGCGCGACGACGGCCCGCGAAAGTGCGTCATCCTCGATCAGCAGACACATCTGCGTGCGCTCGTTGACGGGGAGGTAGCCAACCCGGGGCACCTCCACGTCATCGACCCGAAGGCCCAACGCCTCCGCCCGCTCGTGCACGCGCCGCGCCTCGCTGGCCGAGACGAGGCCGAGCTCCAAGCGGGTCGCCCCCAGGTACACCATGGCCGCGCGCGCTCCGCGTTCGGCCAGCCGCGGTACGAGCGCACGAAGGCGTGAGACGTCGGCCACGGTCGCGCCGGAGCCTCCGAAGACCACGGCCATCCGGTGGTCGGTCCGCCGAGAGCACCGGAGCGTCCACCCGGGCTCGGACCAGAGGAACGCGTAGTCGTCTTCCATCGCCACCCGAAGATTGACGGGCCGATGCCAGGCGCGCGAGGGACATCCAAGGTTGCCGGCGCGGCGGGGTCCGAGCGCCATGCCCTCGCTTGCGCGCGCCCCGCTCGCCGTCTCCGCTCTGGCCCTCACCCTCGCGACGCTCCCCCTCGAGGCTCAGCCGGACCCGCCCCTCGTCGTCGAGGAGCACACGCTCCCGCGCGCCTCGTCGACCGGGGTGGGCGACCGGACGCTGACGGTCGTGCGGGTCGACCCGGGGCGCTTCGCGCTTCGGCTCCTGAGCTCGGGCGGCCGGCGCACGGCCCGCACGGCGCCTGGGTGGGTCCGCGCGGAGGGGCTCGCTGCGGTGATCAACGCCGGCATGTTCATGCCCGACGGTCGCAGCGTCGGCTTCATGATGGACCGCGACCAGGTCCGCAGCGCCCGGCGGCCCGGCCGCTTCGAGGCCGTGCTCGGCTTCGATCCGCGGGAGGGCGGCGGCGCCCTCCGCGTCGCCGGGCCCGGCTGCGGAGGTGACGTCGATGCCGTGCGCTCGACCCACGCCTCCGTGCTCCAGGCCCGCAAGGTGATGATCGACTGCCGCGGCCACGCCCGTCCCTGGCGCTCCCGCCGCTACAGCGCGGCGATGTTCGGCGTGGACCGGCGCGGTTGGGCCGTGCTCCTCCACGTCCGCACCCCCTACCGCATGGACGCGCTCGCGCGGATGATCGAGGGGCTGGAGCTCGGCGTGCGGGGCCTGGTCTACATGGAGGGCGGCCCCGAGGCGTCCCTCGTGGTGCGCCACGGACGCCATCGCATCGACCGCATCGGGAGCTGGGAGGACGGATTCAATCCGAACGACGACAACCGCGTGTTCTGGGATCTGCCGAACGTGATCGGCGTGCGCGCGCGGTGAGGGCGGCGCTCCTCGCCGGCGCGTTCCTCCTCGCCGGAGTCACCGCCGCACAGCCGACGCTCGCCGTGCACGGGGCGGCGCTCGGCCCGGAGGGTTCGCCGCACGCGCTCGTCGTCGCCCTCCACCCCTGGGGGAGCCGCGGCCGGGCGATGGCGCGCCTCGTCGAGGCGGCGGCGATCCCCTGCGCGCATCGCGTGCTGGCCCCCGACGGCCCGCTTCCCCACGGCCGCGGCCGCTCGTGGCTCCGGGATCGGGTCGCGGACGAGGCGCCGACGCTCCCCGTGGATGCCACGGGCGCTGCCGACGCCGTCGCGGCCCTGCTGCGCGATCGACGCGAACGCATCGTCGTCACCGGTCTCTCCCAGGGCGGCGTCGTGGCCTACGCCCTCGCGGCGCGGCATCCGGGGCTCGCGGACGTCGTCGTCGCCGCGGCGGGGCTGCTCCCCGAGGACGTCGCAGTGCGGCCGGGCGCCGGACGCATCGTGATGGTGCACGGCGAGCGGGACGCCTTCGTGCCCTTCGCCCGGGCCCGCGCCGGGCTCAGGCGCCTTCGCGCGGCGGGCCGGCAGACGGAGCGCCGAACGCTCCCCGCCGCTGGCCATCGCCTTCGAGGCGCGCTCCGCACCCGCTACCTCTCGGCCCTCCGCGACGCCGTCGCCTGCCCGAACTGAGCGCCTACCCGACCCGCTGAGCGACGCCCACGCGCCGCCCCTGCGCCCGCAGGTACTCGACGAGCACCTCGTGGGCCCAGCTCCGCCGCGTCCGGCCGGGAAGATGCGCGCAGTGGCTCCCGTGCCGCGTCACGGCGAGCAGGCCGTTCCGGAGCGAGCCGATGAGCCGCTTCCGCACGCGCTCGACCATGCGGACGTTGCAGATGGGGTCGTCGGCCGCGTTGATCGTGAGCACGGGGATCGCGATGTCGTAGGCGACCTCCATCGGGTTCGACGCGCGCAGGTACTCGTCGCGGCTCCCGAAGCCCGCGAGGCCGTGCGCGTGCCGGTGGAAGCTCCCAAGGTCCTTGGCCGCCGCGCACTCCGCGTAGCCCGGCCGATCCGAGAGGAGCGCCGCGTTGGGCTCGAGGAAGTGCCGCTTCAGGCGGCCCACCATGATCCGGCTGTAGACCGCGTGCGCGTGGTCGAAGAGGTCCGTGAGGTCGTAGCCCGGGCAATAGAGCGCGCCCGCCGCGAGGGGCGTGTCCGGCGTCTCCCCGAGGTAGCGCGCCAGGACCCCCGAACCGGCCGAGGTCCCGAGGGCGAAGAGCGGGGCGTTCGGACGTTCGGTCTGGACGTGGGCGATCTGTTCGCGGAGGTCGCCTACGTTGCCCATGGTGTTGAAGCGCGGCGTCGTGAGCGGGACACCCGCGTGCCCGCGCCGGTTGCACACCACCACGGTCCAGCCGAGCTCCCGGCGGATGAGCGTGACCAAATCGCTCAGGTCGTCCCCGTCCCCGGTGATCGTCGGCATCACGAGGACCACCGGCGCCGTCGCGCCGTCCCCGCTGCCGAGCCATTGGAGCGAGACCGTGCCTCCATCGGCCATCGTGAGCCGCTCCTCCCGGTCCCAGGCCACCGGCGCCGCACGACGCTCCCCGCGGACGAGGAGGCCGATCTGCACGTGCGGGTTGCGCACCCAGGCCTTCGGCCGGAAGCCCCGCATCAGCGTCGGGCAGGCGCGGAGCACCTCGCGGTTGGCGGCGTTGTCCTGGTGGAAGAGTCCGGCGCTCATCGACACGCTCGGTGTAGCGTCCCGGGACCGCGACGCCATCGCCGATCGCGGGCCCTTCGCGCCGACGATCCCCTTCCTCGGACGCACACGCGACCGGCCGGAACTACTCGCCGTCGCGCCGGGCCCGGCGAATCGTCATGTCCCAGAGGATCCCCTCGCCCTGGCGCCGAAGCCCGACACGCGACGTGGGGCTCGAGGCCAGCACCTCGCCGTAGCTGCTGAGCTCTTCGCCATCGGGCGCGGTGCAATCCACGAACACCGCGTAGCCGTCGATGTCGGTATCCCAACGGTAGGTGAAGATGCACTCGAAGCGTCCTACCTGGAGCGTGTGCTGCCGCTGCAGCACGCCGTCCACGTTCCGCTGCTCGGGGACCGGCAGACCGAACTCCCGACCGCCCACGCCGACGAACGCGAGGTGGAAGGGCTCCACGGGGGGCGGCGTCCGGCACTCACCGAGCTCCTCACGGAACTGGGCCGCCGAGCGCTGCGAGTCCTCGAGGCGCAGGCGCGCGCCGACGAGATCGTCGCGCGTTTGAAGGAGCACGACGGCGAGGCCACCGATGGCCGCCAGCGCCGCGACGAAGGCGATCTTGAAGAGGGTGCTGCGCATGGGGCGTTCGTCGTGGGCGCTCAGCGGAGGAGCTCACCGCCCCCGATGAAGAAGCCGCCGCGGATGCCGAGGCCTTCGCGGATATCGAAGGGGTCCGTGATGTCCTGGAGGACCGAGGTCAGCGACGCGACGTCGATGCGCAGCAGATAGCTCCGCCCCTGCGTCGCGAAGATCTCGTTCCCCTGCCCGGTCTGGATGGGGAAATCGGGGATGGCCTCCGCGGAGGTGACGTCGTCCAGGTCCTCGATGAGGAAGACCCGCCAGGAGGGCGCGCCGACGACCTCGAAGGTCGTCAGCAGGCCGGAGGGGTCGACCACCTCGGCATCGTAGGCCTTGATCAGCGCGCCGTTCCCGGGCCCTTCGATCATGCCCCCGGTGGGCAGCCCGCCGGTCAGGTCCGAGAGCTCGACGTAGAAGTCCGGATCGAAGGAGGAGGCCCCGGGGAGCACACGGAGGAGACACGGCGCCTCGGGCGCGAGACCGATCATCCGTTGCGCGGTGACGAAGGTGGAGCTCGCCACGTAGAGCGTGCCGTCGCTCGTCGTCACGTCGTTGGCGAGGCCACCGCAGCGCTCTTCGCGCGTCACCCTGTAGTCGAGCGTGTTCGTGTTCAGGCGGATCAGCGCGGCCTGCGGGAGCTGCTCACCGAGCTCCGACACGTAGCGCACGTAGAGCAGCAGCTCGTCGCCCTCGGTCTCGGCGAAGGGCGGGACCACCGAGGGCGTGGCTCCCTCGACCTCGTATCCCTCGAGCTGGACGCTATCGAGCACGGCCATCTCCGTCGGGTCGAAGACCACGACGATGCCCGTCGTGCGGTCGACGTAGAGGGCCCGCTCCGGAGAGAGGAAGCGGAAGTAGCGGCCGCGCCCGCTGAAGATGCGTTCGACGCCGGCGACGACGAAGCTGACGCGCGGCCCGGGGACCATGTTCCCCTCGGCGTCGCGCTCGAAGCGGGTGACGATGGGCGAGTCGCCGACGCCGACGAAGGCGTAGTTGAAGCCCGTGGCGCAGGTGGGTCCACCGGTGCCGATCTCGACGCCGTCGCGGAGCGTCAGGAGCCCCTCGGACACGTCGTCCACGCCGACGACCAGACCCACCGCGCCCTCGGGCGACACCGTCGAGACGCAGAGCGCGTAGCCGAGGAACTCGGGCTCGGGGGCACCGGCGTCGCCGCCGCCGTCCTCGACGCCGGCATCCGCGCCGGTGTCCGTGGGCACGAAGGCGTCGTCGCCGCCCGGAGCCTCGCTTTCGCAGGCGACGAGAAGCGCCAGCGTGGACAGGAACGCGGTCCGATGTGTCATGGGACTCGCGTAACACGGTTTGCGCGTGGGCCCGGGGGCCACGCGGCGAGTCCGTGCGACCGCTCAGCCGAGGTGGAGGGGCTCGGCGTGCCAGCACATGGTCCGCGAGGCCATGAGCGACTGGAACATCGCGGCCTTCTCGGCGGGGATCGAGGCCTGGAAGGTGTCCGCGGCCTCCTTCGACTCCCAGGACTGGAGCAGGACGATGGTGTCCGCGTCGTGGGCGTCGGCGAGCATCTTCTGGGCCGTCATGCCGGGGATGCCCGCGGCGGCGCCCTGGGTGAGCGCCCCGAGGAGCGTGTCGCGCTTGCCGGGCTGACAGACGAGGATTTGCGTGCGGTAAATCATCGGGCTTCTCCGTTCCGCCCGGGTGGAGCCCCCGGGCACGAAGAGGAGTAGGCCGGCGACATGGCCCCGAAAAGGACCGCCTCAGGCAGGGGATGACCGTTTCTGAACACCCCTGCCGGTAGGCTCAGCGCTTCCAGGTGTCCGGCTCGACCGGCGGGAGCACGCGCTGGCGGAGGGTGCGGAGCTCTCCCTCCACGCGCTCCCGGGCGTCCCCGGAGAGCGTGTGCAGGAGATCCTCGACGGCCTCCGCCGCCCGCCGGTTGGCGTGGCCCGCGGGGAACTCGCCCAGGTAGGCGAGGAAGGAGCGCGCGCGGCGCTCGGGGTCCCGCTCGGCGAGCGCCGTACGGCAGGTGTCGACCCAGCGCGCGGCGTCCGCCGCGTTGGTCGGGGCTCCCGGAGGCCGCCGGTCGTCGTCGCCCATGCCTACGTGGGTAGTACGGCCGAGCCGCCCCGGCGTTCCCTAGAAAGTGCGAATGTGGCTCACGCGACCACCTCCGCCTACACGCTCAGCCCCGGAGGCTCGCCGCGTGATCCGCGAGCCAGGCGTCGAAGCGCTGGGCCGGCCGGCCGATGAGCGCCTCGAGCTCGCCGGTGACGCCCGCCATGTGGCCGGCGGCGGTGTTCGTGTCGAAGGACGCAAAGGTCCGCGCCACCGGCTCGGGCAGACCGGCCTCGATCATGCCGGCGACGAGGGGCTCGACCTCGAGGTGCACGACCTCGAGGGGCGTGCCCAGCGCGGCGCCGAGCTTGGCGGCGACCTCCTCGGTCGTCAGCGCCTCCGCGCCGGAGAGCGTGCGGACGGAATGGCCCGTGTCCTTCACCAAAGCCGTCGCCGCGGCGAGCGCGAGGTCGTCCCGGGAGACGTCCGCCATGCGCCCGGCGCCGGCCGCCGTGAACCACTTCCCGCCGGCCGCGAGCATGCCCGGCACGGTCAGGTGCAGGTTCTCGAAGTACCAGTGGTTGCGGAGGATGCTGGTCCCCGAGAGGCCGCTCGCCTCGATGGCGCGCTCGGTCGCCGCGTGCTCCGGCGCGAAGCTCACCTCGGAGTCGTGCGGGTCCGGCATGGACGTGTAGACGAGGTGCTGGGCGCCGGCCGCCTTGGCGGCCTCGATGGCGGCCTGGTGCTGCGTCGCCCGGCGGCCGATGGCGGTCGTGCTGATCAGCAGCACGCGGTCGGCGCCAGCGAAGGCGGGGCCGAGGGTGGCCGGGGCGTCGAAGTCCGCCCGGCGCAGCTGGGCGCCGGCGGGCGCATCGAGCTTGTCAGGGCTCCGGGTCAGGAGAATCAGCGACGACGCTGGCACGCCGAGCGTGTCGAGGAGATGGGAGGTGACGGCGCGGCCGAGCTGGCCCGAGGCGCCGGTAACGAGGAGGGTCGGTTGGCTCATGGGCCCAACCTGCGCTCGCTCGGCCCATCACGGAAATGCATGGTCGTCACCCGTGCATGCACCCAGCGCATGAAAGCCCCTCGCCCGCCACCCTTGACCTCGCGGGCCCGTCGCCAGACGGTCCCCCGGTGAGCATCACCCTCCGCCTCGAGGCGTACGCGAAGAACGCGAAGACGGTCATCAGCGCGGCGCAGGCCCTGGCCGACAAACGGAACCACGCCGAGGTCGAGCCCGTGCACCTGCTCTACGAGCTGGTCGACCGGGAGGCCGAGGTCGAAGACGCCATCCAGCGCTCGGGCGTGGACCCGACGGATGTGCTGGTCGAGGCCGAGCTCGTGCTCCGGAAGATGAGGACGGCGACGGACGGGTCCTCGTACCTCTCGCCGCGCATGCTCGATCTGCTGGGGCGGGCCGAGGGCGAGGCCGCGCGCCAGGGCGGTGTGCCCGTCGGCGTCGAGCACCTCTTTTTGGCCTGCGCGCAGGAGACGAGTGGGACCATCCGCGACGTGTTCAAGGCCGTGGGCCTGAGCGCGCCCATCCTGCGCGCGACGCTCGGCGGCGAGAGCGCGAGCTCCGCAGAGTCTTCGAAGAACGGCGATGGCTCGAAGCGCAGCGTCCCCGGCGCCCCGCCCCGCCGCCGCGGCAACGACGATTACGGCGACCCCATCGAGGCCTTCGGCCGCGACCTCACCCGGCTGGCCTCTCAGGGCAAATTCGACCCGACCGTCGGCCGCGACGCCGAGCTTCGGCGCATGCTCCAGGTGCTCGCGCGGCGCCGGGAGAACAACCCGCTCCTCGTGGGCGAGCCGGGCATCGGCAAGACGACCATCGTCAACGCGCTCGCGCAGCGCAT
>JBCDGX010000010.1:0-23041 GCA_038750805.1 Myxococcota bacterium | reverse complement strand
GCATGGCGAGGTCCGGCGCGTAGGTGATGTAGAGCGCCTTCACGCCCTCGAGGGCGGCGTCCCAGCCTTCCGGCCGGGACCAGTCGAAGGAGGGCGTGGCCGAGCGCGAGCCGCGGCGCACGGCGACGCCGCGGGCTTCGAGGCGGTCGGCGACGCGGCGCCCGGTCTTGCCGGTGGCGCCGATGACGAGGGTGAGGTCGTTGCTGCTCATGGTCGGTCTCCGTTCTGTTCGGGGCGCCCCGTCGTGGAGCGCACACCCTGTCTACGGGGACCCCGCCGGGCCTTCTTGACCGCCCGCGCCAAGCGTTTGACCGAGGGCGCCAAAGGCGCCGGCGTGGCGCCTTTGGACCCTCTCCGGCGGCCCGGAGCGGGGCGCCGAGCCCGCCGCGAAGGCCGATTGCGGCCGCGCCTCAGCGCGCGTCGAGGCGGTACGAGCGCGGCGTCTGACCGGCCCAGCGCTTGAAGGCCCGGGTGAAGGCGCTCTGCTCGGAGAAGCCCGTCAGGTAGGCGATCTCCGCGAGCGAATAGCCGGTCTCACGCAGCAGCTTCTCCGCGAGCTGGCGTCGCGCCTCGTCGACGAGCGTCTGGTAGGAGACGCCGCGGTCCGCGAGGCGCCGCTGGAGCGTCCGGCCGCTCATGCCGAGGTGCTTGGCCGTGTCGCTGATCTTCGGGACGCCTTCGCTCAGCGCCGCCGAGACCCGGATGCGGACGCGCTGCTCGAGGCCCGCGTCGTCCGCGAGCTGCGCGAGTTCGCCCTCGAGGTGCGTGTCGAAGAAGCCCGCGATGGTCGCGTCGCCGAGCCGGTTCGGCACCTCGAGGTCCGCGCGGGCGAAGACCAGCGCGTCGCGCTCGGCCTCGAAGGCGACGGGGCAGCCGAAGAAGGCCTCGTGGAGGTCCGCTGGTCCGCGCGCGGGATGGCGGAAGGTCGCGCGCACGGGCTGCACGGGCCGGGTCGAGACCTCCCCGCTGATCGTGAGCACCGAGGCCATGGTCGCCTCGTTCGACATGTGGAGGCCGTGCCGGCGCCCCTCGCGGTGGTGCTGCATGGCGGCGCGCTCCCCCGTGAAGACGACCTCGTAGGTGGAGACGCTCGTCAGCACGCGGGCGTAGCGCTCGGCGCGGGCGTAGGAGCCGCGGAGATCCACGGCGGATTTGAAGGCAAGGCCGAAGGCGCCGTAGTCGTCGCAGCGCATGGAGCCGCCCGTGCGGAGCGGCAGGTCCATGGCGCCGTCCTCGTCATCGAGGCGCTCGAGGAGCGTGTAGTAGGCGTCGTCCGAGATCATCACCTTCGGGTCGACGGGCGCCTCCGGGTCGATGCCCGCCGAGCGAAGGAGCCCGGCCCGGTCGACGCCCGCGCGGGTCTGCCGGATGAACTTCCAGGCGAAGAGCGAGGTGATCTGCCCCACGAGGGACGTCTTCGCCCGAACGGAGGCGGCGTCGCAAGGCCGTCGAGGGTCCGCTCGGGCGTGCGGCCGGCGCAGTGTCATCGATGGTCCCCGAGCGACAACCGGCTGCGTTCGGACGGGGAATTTCGTCCCGGATCGCAGCCGAGTTGCGATTCGAGACGAAATTTCGTCCCCCATCGGAGCGAAGCGGCCTCGATTGTCGACCTGACGCAACGAGGCCGCCGGAGCGCCGCGTTTTCGGGACCATCGATGACACCCGAGCGCTGCCGGTTGGCGTTTCGGGACGAACATCCCCTCCGAGACGCCGCCGGCTTGCGTCTCGGCGCGGAATTCCCCGCCGAAACGCCGCCCAGTGTCGTTCGCGAGGCGCAGACGCCGCGGCGGGGCGAGCGGTCGGCGCGCCCGGGGCGTCTGGCCGGGCCACGAGGGCCTGAGGGACGCCGCAGCGCGTGCCGCCCCTTCGGCACCGAGGACCATCGTGTGAACCGGAGCAGCGCGTCGGCGCGGCGATGCATGCCCGCCTCAGGCATCCCTGGCAGGCTCAGGGCGTTGAGCTACCGGGACGAGAACGACGCGCTCCGGGCCCGCGTCGAGAGCCTCGAAACCGAGCTGCGCCGGGCCCGTGCGGAGCGCGCGCAAGGCCCGCGGACCTCGCTCTCCGTCGTGGAGCCCGGTGGGCTCTTTCGCGGCGGGACCGAGCTCGTCTTCGACGTCGAGCTCGCCCAGGAGGTCGGCGATGCGTTCGTGGAGGATCTCGTCAGCGAGCTCCGTGAACGCGTCGGCGTCCTCGGTCGCACCGAGGTGCTCGGGCAGACCGTCGAGTGGCGCTCCGAGCCGGCGCGTGGGCAGGTGGCCGCCGACGTCGCGCTTCGGGTGGCGGTGCGCCGCGGCCGGACGCGCCTGCGGCTCCGGCAGAGCTTCGCGGCCCGTCGCAGCGCCGGGCGCGCCAGCGCCATCCTCTGGCCGCCCTTTCTCGCGTTCCTCTTCCTGGTCGTTTGGGGCATCTTCGTCCGCGGACGTCCGGCGGCCGCGCTTTGGATGATGGCCGCCCTGACGCCGGTGACCGTCGCGCTCGTCCAGCTCAGCTACCGTCGGCGGGTGCGCAAGGCACACGCGCGCCTCGCGGACCTGCTTCGCCGAAGCCTCGCCGCGGTGACTCCCGGGGTGCGGGTGGCCGAGATCGCGGAGACGGCCGAGCCCGTGGCGGTCGACGTGACCGAGGCGTCGCCCCGGCGCCGCGGCCGCTGAGCCTCAGGGACGCCGAAGCGCGTGCCGCGCGTTCACGGCCAGACCCGGATGCCTGCTCAGCGCGCCGCCCGGCCAGTGCACCACGGCCTCGACGCTCCCGCCGCGCCGCAGCCCGAAATGCGCCTCCGGCACGCTCCCGCAGAGGAAGTGCGCCCGGGCCGAGAGCTCCCGTACCTGCCCGGCCACCTCGACGCGGGCGCCGTAGGCGAGGGTCCCGTCGGCGTGCTCGGCGCGGAGGGCGAGGAAGGGGCCCGCGGCCCCGACGTTCTCGAAGACGCCGATCCCGCCGCCGTTCTCCACCACGAGCACGTCGAGGTCCCCGTCCCCGTCGGCGTCCTCGAGGCAGAGCCCGCGCCCCGGCCCCTCCGCCACGAGCCCGGCCTCCGCCGAGCCTTCGCGCATCGCCCCGCCCTCGTTCACCCAGAGGCGCATCGGGTCCCGCGCGAACACGTCGTCGGCGTCGAGCTGCGGCTGATCCATGCCGTTCGTCATCACGAGGTCGAGGTCGCCGTCGTGGTCGAGGTCCGCGAAGGCCGCGCCCCAACCCCAGCCCCCGTCGCGCACGCCGTAGGCATCCGTCGCGTCGACGAAGCGCCGCCCGCCCTCGTTCCGGTAGAGCCGGTTTCCGCTCACGTCCCAGCCGAGCCCCACGCGCGGGCGCCCGTCCGAGATGCTGGTCACGAACCAATCGAGGTCGCCGTCGCCGTCCACGTCCCCGATGGTCGAGCCCATCCCGTTCTCGTCCGTGCCGACGCCCGCCGCGACGGTCCCCTCCGCGAAGGTCCCGTCGCCGCGGTTCCAGAAGAGCCGGCTCGTCCCGAAGTCCGAGGCCACCACGAGGTCCGGCCAGCCGTCGCCGTCGAGGTCCGTGAAGGCCGAGGCGAAGGAGCGCGGCTGGCAGCCGGTCCGCTCCTCCCGGCAGAAAGCGTCGCCGAGGAAGACCCCGGCCTCGGTGGTGACGTCCTCGAAATGCCCCGGCGCCTCCGGGCCCCGGTTCCGGAGGAGCCGCTCGTGGGACCAGCCGCGCACCTCGAGGCGCCACTCCGTGAGGTGGAGGTCCGGCCATCCGTCCGCGTCGAAATCCCCGACGGCCACGCTCGTCCCGGCGCGCCCGGTGCCGTCACGAAAGGCGAGCCCCCGCGCCTCGGCGTCCTCGACGAAGCGCCCGCCTTCGTTGCGCCAGAAGTGGTAGCGGTCGTTCGGCGCCGGGGCGTCCGCGGCGCCGAGCCCGATCACGTAGGCGTCGAGGTCCCCGTCCCGGTCCGCGTCGAAGAGTGCGACCCCGTTCGACGCCGCCGCGACCGCGTCGAGGCCCCAGGCCGCGCTCGCCTCCTCGAAGGCCAGGCCCCCGCGCCCCAAAAAGAGCAGGTCCGGCTGCCCGAGGCGCGTCGCGAACACGTCGAGGCGCCCGTCCCCGTCCACGTCGCCGACGGCCATGCCGCCGCTGAAGAGCTCGGGCTCGCAGCTCTCCGCGCTCGTCGCGCAGGGGGGCCTCGGCGCCGGCGGCGATTGCGTGTACGGGAGCGGCGAGCGCTCGACGAACGCGGGCTGCGCGGCTTCGTCCCCGCCGCACGCGCCGAGCCAGAGGCCGAGGGCGGTGAGGAGCGCGCCGCGCGACGTCGACCCGGCGGAGACGCCGAGCCGCGGTCTCACGGAAGGCCCGTCGCGGGCACCGGCACCGCCGGCGAGGTGATCGTCCCCTGAGCGGCCTCGCCGTTCACGTTCTCCCCCCAGCAGCGGACCTCGAAGCTCGTGCCCACCTCGAGCACGGCGCAGGCGTGGCGGGCGCCCGCCGCGACCGCCGTCGCGCCGGTCAAGCGCGCGCCCATGGCGTCCGCGATGCGTACGGGCGATTGCTGGTTGGTCGTGAAGGCCGAGCCCAGCGCCCCGACCGATCCCATCCCCCAGCACCACACCTCGCGGTCCCCCATGGCGTTCCGGATCACGCATCCGACGCCGTGCTGGTTCTGGAAGCGGTCCGGCGCGCCCTGGGGCCCGTTCGAGATCGCCAGCACGTCGTCGAAGCCGCCGACGAGCACCGGAGAGAGCGACGAGCCGGTGCCGTCGCCGGGCCAGCGCCCCCAGCAATAGGCGCGGTTGCCGGCCGTCCGGACGCAGGCGCGGCTCCCAGAGCCCTGGGCGAGCTCGACGACGTCCGCGGGGAGCGAGATCACCGTCACCGGCGTCCGGCTGTTCACGCCCCGGCCGTCCCCGAGCTCCCCGCCGTTGCCGCGCCCCCAGCAGCTCACGCGTGTGCCGGCCACGGGGTCGCTTCGGAGCGCGCAGGTCTGGTCGTTGCCGGCGTAGACCTCCTGGGCGTCGTCGATGCCGGTCACGAGGCGCGGCGGCTCGTTGGTCCCGCCGGCGCCGCTCGGGCCGAGCTGGCCCCAGTTGTCGAGGCCCCAGCAATAGACGCGCTGCACGGGCATGCCCATGTCCGTCTCGCGCACCACGGCGCAGGCGTGGTTCAGGCCCATGGAGGCGTGCACCACGTCGCTCAGCCCGGCGACGTAGACGCCGCCCGGCCGGCTCGTTGTGGCCGTGGCGACGCCGAGCTGGCCCTGGTTGTCGAGGCCCCAGGCGAAGGCCCGCGAGTCCACGGTCACGCCGATGCCGCCCCGCCAGCCCGCGTCGACGTGCACCAGCAGCGGGGCGATGCCCTCGGCTGGCGCGAGCAGGTCCGTCGTGAAGCCGCCGCCGTGCGCGCCGTTCGTGGTGCCGTTCCCCCAGACCGCGAGCGCCCCGCCCACGCGCCGCGCCATGCTCGTGCTCTCGCCCGCCACGAGCTGCACGATGTCCGCCTCGTCGCAGCCCGTGCCGCTGACGCCGCAGGTGTCGCCTGCCGAGCAGTCCATGAAGCACGCCCCGCAGTGATCGGCGTCGCGCGTCAGGTCCGTCTCGCAGCCGTCGGAGACGCGGTCGTTGCAATCCCCGCGGCCGGCGTCGCAGGTGATGACGCACTCCGCAGCGACGCAGCTCCCGGTCCCGCTCGGCACGTCCTCGCAGGCTGCGGCGGTCATCTCGTCGATGGCCATGTCGCAGTCCTCGTCGATGCCGTTGCAGTCCTCGAGGCCCGCCGGCGAGACCGTCGCGAGCGTGTCGTCGCAATCGTCGGCGTTGGCGACGAAGCCCATGGGCGGCGCGCAGCCGAAGAGCGGGGAGTCCGGGCTGCCGAAGCCGTCGCCGTCGCCGTCCGCGTACCAGGGGCGGTCGCTCGTCTCGTCGATGCTCCCGTCGCAGTCCGTGTCGTCCATGTTGCAGCGCTCGGCGGCGCCCGGGAACTGCATCGGGTCCGTGTCGTCGCAGTCGAGGGGCCGGTCCGCGGTTCCCGCCGGCGGGCGGCACGCGAGCACCGCCTCGGTGCCGGTGCCCCAGCCGTCGCCGTCGGCGTCCGCGTAATAGGCGATGCGCGGCGCGCTCTCGTCGACGATGCCGTCGCAATCCACGTCGAGCCCGTCGCAGCCGTCGGGCACGCCCGGATGAATCGAGGCGTCGCCGTCGTTGCAATCGCCGCCGCGGGCGGCGCGCCCGGCCGGGGGCTCGAGGGCCTCGATGGTCGGCTCGTCGTCCGTGCCCCAGCCGTCCCCGTCCCGGTCGACCCAGAAGGTGATCGAGTCCGGCGCCTCGTCGATGGTCCCGTCGCAATCGTTGTCCGCGAGGTCCATGATCTCCGGCGCTCCCGAACGAACGTCCGGGTTCGCGTCGTCGCAATCGTCGCCGCCGCAGGTCACGTCGGCGAAGCCGTCGCCGTCGTCGTCCTCCTGGTCCGCGCCGGCGATCACGTAGTCCGCGCGGCCGTTGCAATCGTCGTCGATGCCGTTGCAGCGCTCGGGCGCGAGGGGGCTGATGGCGCGGTTCGTGTCGTCGCAATCGCCGAGGCGAAGGACGTGCCCTTCCGGCGGGACGCAGCTCACGGTGGTGCCGCTCGCGGCGCTCCCGAAGCCGTCGTCGTCCGCGTCGCGGTACCAGGTGGTCGCGACCGGGGACTCATCCGTGAGCCCGTCGCAATCGTTGTCGATGGCGTCGCAGACCTCGACCTGGGCGGCGTGCCGGGCCGGGTTCTCGTCGTCGCAATCGTCGCCGACGGACGCGAAGCCCGGGAGCCCGGCGCAGGACGAGATGGGCCGAGAGGGGTCGCCGTGAAGGTCGCGGTCCTCGTCCGCGTAGCCCTCGACCACCACACCCTCGTCGAAGACGCCGTCGCAATCGTTGTCGAGGGCGTCGCAGACCTCGGGGAGCCCGGGTCGGGCGTCGCGCCGGTCGTCGTTGCAATCGGTGCCGCAGAAGCTCGGCCCGCCCTCCGGGTCGAGGTTGCAGCAGGCCGCGTCGATGGCGCCGTCCCCGTCCCGGTCCCGGGTGCCGAAGGTGCGGGGATCACAGTCTTCGTCGTGCCCATCGGGGTCACAGACCTCGACGTTGCCGGGGTAGCGGTTCGGGTCCGTATCGTCGCAATCGTCGCCGCCGCAGCCGATGGCCAGCCGGCCGTCGCCGTCCCCGTCGTTGCCGAAGGCGCAGCCTTCGATGCAGCGGGCGCCGACCTCGTCGCAGGACTCGCCGTCGTCGCAGGGCGGCGTCCCCAGCGTGCAGCCGCTCGGGTCCGCCGAGGGGTCCCCGGGCTGGCAGAGCTCGACGCCGTTGCAGAAGACCGCGTCATCGCAATCGGCGTGGCGCCGGCAGCCGCCGCTCCCGGCATCGGTGCCGAGGTCGACCTCGCCGCCGTCGTCCCCGCCACAGGCGGCGAGCACGATCGCCAACCCCACCCAACGTCGCCGTGCACCCCACCGCATGGGGATAGACTACGCCAGGAGGGGCCGCGCCGTCTCAGGCAGGCCGGGCGCGGAGGGTCGTGCCCGTCTGCGCCCAGGCGCCCTGGCGGTAGAACATCGCGCCGAGGGCGGCCTTCACGACGAAGCTCAGCGGGAAGCCTGCCCAGACGCCGGCGACGCCGAAGCCGAGGGGGAAGCCGAGGAGCCAGCTCAGGGGGATCTGCACGAGCAGCGTCCCCAGGATGTTGATCCAGAGGCTCGTGCGCGTGGCGCCGGCGCCGCGGAACATGCCGACGAAGGCGATGTGCACGCCGACGACGGGCATGCCGTAGCCGAGGATGCGCATCCACTCGACGGCGAGCGCGTGCAGCTCGCTCCCCTCGGGCACGTCGAAGAGCGCCACGAGGCCGCTCGCGCCGGCCACGATGGCCACCGCGACGCTGGTCATGATCAGGAGGCAGAGCACGAGGCTCGAGCGCACCACGGCCTTCGCCTCGGCGACATTCTCCGCGCCGAGGGCGTTGCCCACCATGGCGCCCGTCGCCTGCGAGATGCTCAGCCCGGGGATGAAGGCCAGAGCCTGCACGCGGAGCCCGACGCCGTGGGCGGCCACGGCGACCTCGTCGATGCGCCCGAGCATGCCGATGATCGACACGAAGCCCGCGTTCAGGATGACCATGTCGAGGGCCGCCGGCGCGCCGATGCGAAAGAGGTCGCGCGCGATGCGGCCGTCGATGGCCTCCGGCCGGAGCGGGAGGCGGAGGCCCTGCACGCGCCCGGCCGCGAGGAGCCCGATCAGGAGCGTCACGCCGACGGCCTGGCTGATGACCGTGCCGATGGCCGCGCCCTGCACGCCGAGCGCGGGCATCCCGTAGTTCCCGAGGATCAGCCCGTAGTTCAGGAAGACGTTCAGCCCGTTCGAGACCAGGGCGACGAGGAAGGGCAGGCGCGTGTTCCCGACGCCGCGGAGGAGCCCGGCGTAGAGGATCGAGAGGTAGTAGAAGACCGTGAAGCCGACGTGTGGCCGCAGGTAATCGAGGCCGAGGCCGAGCACGTCCGGCGAGGCGCCGAGGGCGCGAAGGATGGTCGGCGCGGCGAGGTTGCCCACCACGGCGACGACGAGCGAGACGAGCACCGTGAGCTGCGTCGACTGGCGCATCACGTGCCGGACGCGCGCTTCGTCCCCCGCGCCGTGGGCCCGCGACACCGAGGCCACGGCGCCGACGACGAGGCCCATCATCGCGACCATCAGGAGAAACACGACCTGCGTCGCGAAGCCGAGGGCCTTGAGCGCGTCCTCGGCGTTCGGGAGCCGGCCGCACATGGCGGTGTCCACGGCGAGGCTCAGGACGCTCAGCACGTTCAGGCCGATGACCGGGAGCGCGAGGTCGAAGAGGCGCTTGAAGATCGGCGGCGCGTCGGGGTCTCCGGCGGGGCGGCACTCGCGGGCGTGGGGGCCGTGGTGCGGCTGGTGTTCCGTCGGGGCCACCGCCGCTCCTTGGGGCCAAACGCGCCCGAGCGCACGCGGGGAGGCGAGAGAAGGGGGAGGCATGCCGCACCCCTCGCGTGGCGCCGGCGGGTCTAAGCGTTCGCCGCGGCGAGGAGCGCGAGGGCCGCGAGGGCCGCGGTTTCGGCGCGGAGGATCGTCGGGCCGAGGGAGAGTGAGGCCCAGCCCGCGTCCGCGAAGGCCTGGAGCTCGGCGTCCGTGAACCCGCCCTCGGGGCCGACGGCCACCCAGCCCCGGGCGTCGGGCGTCCGCACTCCGGGCTGCCGGGCGCCGCAAACGAAGCCCGGGCTCTCCCCGCGCACGGCCAGCGCCTCGGCGAGGGTGAGCGGTCCGGCGACGCGGGGCGTCCAGGCCCGCTCCGCCTGGCGCGCGGCTTCCGTGGCGACCGTCGCCCAGCGCGTCCTCCGCTTCGCCGAGCGCGCGTCGTCTGGCGTCGGGACGCTCCGCGCCGCCTGGAGGAAGGCGATCTTCGTCGCGCCGAGCTCCGTGGCCTGGCGCACCACGTCGTCGGCCTTTCGCCCCTTTGGCAGGCCCATCAGGAGCCCGAGGGGCCGGTCGGGCGGAGCCTCCCAGCGCCGCTCGATGCGCGCGGCGCCGCCCTCGAGGAGCGTCGCCTCGGCGAGGCCGCCGCGGCCGTCGAAGAGCGTGACGCGGGCGCCGGGGCCCAGGCGGAGCACGCGGAGGTGCTGCGTCGCCTGCGCGCCCAGGGGCAGCGCCGCGCCCGCCTCGGCGAGCGCCTCCACGGGGACGCGCCTCAGCGCCGGAGCACGATCGCGCGCCATTCGTTCTCCCGGGGCGAGGCGTCGTGCCGGAGGCCGGCCTCGACGTAGGCCGCCGTGACCTCCTCGTGGGCCTCCTCGAGGATGCCGCTGAGCACGAGCGTGCCGCCTTCGGCGACGCGGCCGATGAGCGCGTCGCGCATCGCGAGGAGGATCGGCGCCTGGATGTTCGCGAGCACGAGGTCGTAGGTGCCCGGCACCTCCTCGATGGGCGTCGCGCTCGCCTCGAGCGTCGTCCCGTTGCGCTCGGCGTTCTCCCGGGCCGTGCGGACGGCGTCGGGGTCGACGTCGACGGCGACGGCCGAGGCCGCCCCCAGCAGCCGCGCCGCGATGGCGAGGATCCCGCTCCCGCAGCCCACGTCCAGCACGGTCTCCCCGCCCCGGGTGCGCGCGTCGACCTCGCGGAGCACGAGGCGCGTGGTCTCGTGGATGCCGCTGCCGAAGGCGTAGCCCGGGTCGATGGTCAGGACGACCTCGCCGGGCTCCGGGGAGACCTCGCGCCAGCTCGGCCGCAGCAGCAGGCGCGCGCCGAGCTTCGTGGGCTCGAAGAAGGCCTTCCAGGCGTCGCGCCACCCGTCGCCTTCGACGAAGCGGAGCGTCGCCGGCCGGTCGAGCCGGGCGAGGGCACGCTGGGCGGCCTCCTCGTCGGCGAAGCTCGCGACGAGGGTCAGGGCCTCGCCGGCGTCGGGCACGTTCAGCGTGGTCCCGTCGCGCTCTTCCACGCCGAGGCATCCGAGGGTCCAGAGCCGGTCGGCCACGAGCTCGGCGTCGGCGGGGGGCACGGCGACGTGAACGTAGGGATAGCGCGTCACGCGCGGAGGCTAGTGTCCTGAGTCCGCGATAGCGACTCGAACTCGCCGGTCCTCGAACCGCTCCGCGGCGTCCTCCTGAAATGCCCCCGGCATTCCTGCGTCGTCGCTCCTTGCGGAGCGGCCCGAGGCCTCGCCGATTTCTTCGCGCCATCGCGGACTCAGGACACTCGCGCACTGGCCCGGAACGCCGGTCCGGGTTCAGGCGAACCTCGGTCTGGGGCGCGCGTTCGGCTACCGGGCGCACGGGTTGCCCCGGCCCGTGACTCCCGAGAGGCTGTTCCCGTGCGCTTCGACCTTCGCATCGCGCCACGGCGTCGGGCGCGACGGCTCGTCCTCGCCCTCGTGCTCGGCTTCGGCGCCCTTCTCGCGCCCGGTGCGGCCTCGGCGCAGCCGCTCCTCGAGCTGCGGGTGCTTCGGGGCTCCGCGCCTCTGCTCCGCGGACCGGTCCTCCCCATGGCCCAGCTCGTCGACACGAAGCTCGGCCTCGCTCCCGACGTGCGGGAGATGCTCCGGGCGCCCGAAATGGGATCGGTGGCGCCGGGGCTCGTGCGCCAGCTGCACCGCGATCGCCGGGTTCGGCGCACCTTCGGCGCGCTCGTCCTGCTCGGTGCGCTCAGCGGCATCGCGGGGAGCGCGCTGCTGGCCGACGCCCACTCCCAATGTCGGGCCTCGGACGAGCTGCTCTGCCTTCCCGCCACGGGGCTCGTGGCGGCGGGGCTGCTTCCGGCGGCGCTCGTCCTGACGCTCACGGGCGGCATCGGGATCCCGGTGCGCTCGCGGCGCATCGAGCGGCGGCTGGCCCCCCATCGAAGAGACCCCGCGTCGAGCGCCGGACGGCGCTGACGCGCGCGCTTCAGCCGCCGAGGAGGCGCATCGCGGCGCTCCCGAGCTCGGCCCCCGCGGCGTCCCGGAGGACGCAGCGGTAGGTCCCGGGCCGGCGGCTCGCGAGCGTCGTGTAGCGGAAGTGCACGAAGCGCCGCTGGGCCGGGACGGGGATCGGGGTGGGCTCCCGGCGGCTCTCGCCCGCCTCGTTCTCCCAGCCGAGGGTCAGCGTCGTGGCCTCCGCCGCCGGATTGGCGAGCTCGAACTAGCAATGGGCCCGCTCCTCGACGCCCTTCATGTAGACCTGCTGCGGCTCGCCAGGCTCGCGTCCGAAGACGTCCGCCGTGAGCCGGAGTGCCGTGAGCCGGAGCCCCTCGCGGGCGGCGAGCGTCGGCGGCGGCGGAGGCTCCTCGCCCAGGGGGAGGAGCCCGGCGTCGTCGTCCTCGAGGGCCTCCGGGTCCACGGTCTGCGCGAAGATGGCGACGGTCGCCTGGATGCCGTCCGAGTCCGCCACCGCGAGCTCCCGCCGAAGGTCACCGCTCCGGGCGCAGAGCACGGGCTCGAGGCCGAAGACCGCGGTGCCGCCGGCCTGGCCCTTCGCGTAGAGGTCCCAGACCTCCGGCGCCGAGCCCTCGCCGAGGCCGAGGCCCGGCTCGTCCTCGCCGTTCACCCGGCGCGCGAGGTCGACGACGACCGCCCAGCAGCCCCCGTCCGGCAGGGTGATCGGCACCGAGGGGAAGTCGTGGAGGCCGACCGTGAAGACCTCCCGCGGCGCCTCCCCCAGCGCCCGGCGCTCCGGGGCCATGGCGTCCGGACCGAGGTCCCGGTGGTAGCGCCGGATCACCTCGCTCGCGCGGTCCCGGAGCGCGCTCGCGTCGGGCGGCAGGTTCGTCGTCGCCGGGGCCTCGCCGAGCTCCCCGAGCACGCGCAGCTCGCTCACGACCATCTCGCGCCAATCGGGCCGCTCGCCGTCCACCCAGCTCCGCAGCTCGATGACCCACTCGCCGCCCCCGCCCTCGACCTCGACGTCCTGGATCTCCCGGTCGTCCGTGAGGAGCGTGGCCTCCCAGGTCCGATCGCCGTGGCGCACGACGACCTCCTCGATGCGGCGGTTGGCGGTGAAGAGGTCCCGCGTGGGCGTGGTCTTCGTGTAGCCCGCGGTCAGACCGATCGCGTGTACCTTCACGCCCTCGGGGAGGGTGAGCGTGAGGGTCTCCGGGGCGGTCGCGCCCTCGGCCATGGTCGCGGAGTTCCAGGCCGTCGCGTAATCGCCGTCGAAGAGCTTCTCGAGCTGGGTCGCGTCGCCGCGGTAGTGGCTCGACGCGCTCGCCTGGACCTCGACCACGCGCTGGAGCTCGATCCAGCCGCGCTGATCGGCGAAGGGGGAGGCGGCGGGCGCGGCTTCGGGCGCCTCGGTGGGCTCTGCCTCGGCCGGCTCTGCGGCCGGCGACGGCGCGGGAACGGCCGGCGACGGCGTGGGGGGCGCCTCTTCGGCGGGGCGCGTCTCTTCGGCGGGGGGCGCGTCCGGGGCCGGAGGGACCGGCGCGATGGGCTCGGCAGGCTCCTCCGAGCAGCCCCCGACCAGCGCCAGCATCCCCACGAGGCCGAGCACCGGCTTCGGCATCGACGTCATCCGCACCTCCCCGGCGCGAGCCTACCCCGCCCGCGTGGACCGGCGCATCTCACGCAGCGCCTACGCGCCCGCGACGAGGTCGCTACCCATTCGGCCGGTCTCGGCCTTAGGTAGATCGTGATGTCCGACGAGGAGCGTTCGGCCGATCCGCCCGCGGTCGTGCCGCCCGTGATGCCTTGGGGCAGCGAGTTCGCCTTCGGGGAGAGCCCCTTTCGGGTCAAAGGCGTGCTCTACCAGGGCACGCAGACCTACTTCGAGCGCGAGCACGGCGGCCTCGACGCGCTCCTCGAGGTCATCGACGACGCTCCGCTGCGCGCGTTCATCGCGCAGCGCTTCCTCTCGACCAAGCTCTACGACGTGATGCCCGTGCCGGCGCTCATCGCCTATGAGGCCATCGCGACGGGCATGTCGCTGCGGGCGTACCTCGACGCGCGCACGCGCTGGCAGCTCGAGCGGGACGTGCGCGGCGTCTACCGGATGCTCCTCTCCCTCGCGAGCCCCGAGGCCGTCGTGCAGCGCCTCCCGAAGGTGCTGGTCCAGATGTTCGCGTTCCCCCAGGTGGCCGTGGAGCGGCCGGAGCCGCGCGTGCGCGAGGCGAGCTTCCTCCACGTTCCGGCGCCCCTCGAGCCCTGGCTGGCGGTCTCCTTCCCCATCTATATCGAGCACGCCATGCGCCTCTCGGGCGCGAAGGACGTGCGCGTCGAGCGCCTCAGCCCGCGCCCGGAGGGCCGCTCCGCCGGGCTCCGCCAGCTCACCCTGCGCCTCCGCGTCGCCTGGGACTGACCCGGCCGCGCTGGCTCGAAGTGGAACGGTGGGTGGTCCACGGGCCGTCCCGGCGCGGTCCATCGTCCGCTTTCGGAACGGCGATCGTCGACGAAACGAGTGGTCCGGGCATTGCTCATGGCGGGCTCATGACCCGCAACCTCCTCGCGCTCGCCCTCGCGCTGGCGCTTCCCTCCCTCGCCTTCGCAGAAGGCTCGACGCAGCTCGGCACGACCCAGGCGCTGCGCCGGTCGACGCAGCTCTACGTCGACATCCTCGACCCGGCCGTCGAGACCATCACCTGGACCGGGACGGGCACCGTCACGGTCACCGACCCCGACGGCGCCACCGTCGGCACCTACGCCTCCGGCGCCACCGTCACGCCCACCCTGAGCGGCGCCTACGGCGTCCTCGTCAACGCGGACCAGAGCCGGTCGGTCGGCTGGGACGTGAGCGTCGACAACCAGACGGACTCCCTCGGTCGCCTCTTCAGCTACGACTGGGCCTTCAACGCCGGCTCCTTCTCGGCCTCCGCGGGCACCAACGCCTCCTTCTTCGCGCTCATGCCCGCGGGCAACGACGTGGAGACGGCGGTCATCGAGCTCGATCTCGAGGGGCTCGCTGGCTACGTCTACGAGATCAACGCGAACGCGACGGGCGTCGTCGGCCCGAACGCCGGGCGCTCCGTGCCGCAGAGCGGCAACGATGTTCTCCCGCTCTACGCCATCTACCTGAACCCGCCGAGCGTCGCGACCTACGCCGTGGTGGTGCCGACGGCCTACGGCCTCGACTACATCGGCGGCGTGTCGACGGACGTGAGCGGCGCGACCATCGACCCCTGCAACCAGCTCGTCCCCGGCGAGAGCTTCGGGCGCTTCCAGTTCAACACGAACGTCGAGGGCACCTATCACCTCGAGTGCGACCTCAACCAGGACGGCGTCTTCGACCCGACGAGCGACGAGGACTTCCTCGCCGTCGGGGAGACCACGGCGGGCCTGAACACGCGCCTCTGGGACGGTACGGACGGCGACGGCACCCCCGTCGGCCCGGGCACCTACGAGTGCCGCATCCGCATCAACGTCGGCGAGTTCCACTACGTCGGCCGCGACATCGAGACGAGCTACCAGGGCATGCGCATGTTCGAGGTCCGGGGCGACCTCTCCCGCGTCGGCCTGACGATGTTCTGGAACGACTCCGCGGTGCAGGCGAACGCGCGCACCATGGCGAACGGTGAGCTCGGCCTCGAGACCTCCGGGCCCCTCGGCATGGACTCGGGCTCCTACGCGGCGCCGGCCGTGGCCAACGTGAACGCGCGCTCCTGGGGCAACAACACCTCCGGCGGCAAGGGCAACGTCGCCTACCTCGATACCTACGTGTACCTCGCGACGGACACCTCCTCGACCATCGAGGTCGAGGCCGTGGACGCGAGCGTCGACACGGACGCGGACGGCCTCGGTGACTTCGAGGAGTCCTGCTTCTACGGCACGGATCCGGAGGACCCGGACACGGACGACGACGGGGTCCTCGACGGCGCGCAATACGCCATCGGCGCCTCGAGCGGGAGCGTCGGCGGCCTCGAGTCGAACGGGCGCCTCTCCGGCGCGCTCGCGCGCCGAGCCATTCGCCGCAGCCGCGTCAGCGAGGCGGCCATCGGGCGCGTGCCGGCGGCGCTTCGGGACCCGGGCTTCGACCCGGTGCTCGCGCCCCTCGAAGACATCGCCTTCCGCGGCCTCGAACGCGTGGACGCCACGCCGAGCGACCTGCCGGCTATCACCAACGCCGACGAGGTCCTCGCCTACGACTACCGCTCCGGCGACGAGACCGTGGCCACCGTGCTCGCGGTGCAGACCCAGGGCGCGCTCTACGAGCACTCGAAGGCGCTCTGCGACCGGGCGGGCGGCGCGACGCTCGTCGACGCCGGCCTCATCGCCGGCGAGCGCCTGGTTCAGGCGACGTATCAGCACCTCGAGGAGGCGACGCGCGACGCCGCCATCGAGCTCAAGCTCTACGAGCGGCCTGACGGCCGCTGGACGCTCGCGTCGCATTGGCTCCGCGGGGACTACGCGGCCGCCGAGGCGGACCAGCGGGTCGTGAACCTCCAGGTCTGGAGCCATCGCCCGGGTCTCGCGCGCGAGCTGGTCGCCGCCTACCTCGACGCCCTCGAGGCGAGCGAGCACCTCCACGTGCGCGGCGGCGCGGTGCTCGACGAGACGACGGTCGCGACCCTCCGGGACGAGCCGAGGGCGCCCGTGCGCGCGCCCTCGGTGGTCGTGCGCCACGCGGCGCTCCTCGGCGCGGGCCTGACGCTGGACCTCGGACGCCTGAGCGGCGGGGACCGGCCCGTGACGCTGCGACTCGACCGGGCGGCGCCGGACGGGACGACGCTTCCCCTCGAGCGCATCGAGCTCGGTTCGGTCACGGCCGACCGGCGGGTCACGCTGGACGTGGGCATGGTCCGCGACCTCACCGTCGACGTCCTCGCCCTGGACCGGGACGGTACCCCGACGCTCGTCGACCAGGTCTGGCTCTCGGACGGCGCCTGGGCGCCCTACGACGACGCGCTCTGGGGCGGCGCGACGCGCACGGCGGACTTCGACACCACCTGCCCGGGGCTTCGGCCGGCGATCGCCACGGGCGAGGGCGCGCTCCCGCTCTCGGGTTGTGCGCGGGTGCGGGCGGACGCCGTCGACCGCTTCGCCGGGGTCGCTCGGCACGTCTCGCGCGGCGTCTCCCTCGAAGGCTACGGGCAGGTGGCCTTCCGGTACCGTAGCGATGCGCCCGTCGAGGCGTGCGCCGAGAGCACGCGGAGCGGGGAGCGCAGCTGCGTCCGCCTCCCGGCGGCGCCGGACGGCGGGGAGGGCGCCCTCGGCCTCGCCCCGCTCCGTGCCGCGGGCGCGGCGGTGCACCTGGTGAGCGTCACGCGCGCGAGCGCGGGCACGCTCGAGGTCGCCGGGCTGACCTTCGCCAAGGGCACGCCGCCGGCGGTGGAGGAGGCGGGCTGCGCGGCCCTGCCGGGGAGCGCCGGGCTCGTCCCGAGCCTCGCCTTCGTCCTCGCGCTCGTGCGCCGGCGGCGCCGCCGCTGAGCGCATGGCGCCCCGGACTTCGCCAGGAGTGGAGCCCGGGGCGCGCGGCGTTTCAGAGCGCCGCGTACACGATTCCCCAGGCGAGGAAGAGCGCGGCCCATACGCCGGCGGTGACCTTCTTGCCGCCACGCCAGCAGGCGACGGGGGTCAGCGGCGGAAGGAGCGCGGCGAGCTTCCAGCCGGCGCTCAGCGGTCCGAGGAGGGCCTGCCAGAGCGCGACCCCGTGGGTCATGAGCGCGGCCCAGCCGAGCCCCACGCTGGCCAGGAAGAGCGTCGCGTCCTCACCCATCGCGGTCCGCCCCGCCGCCGTTCAGCGGTCGTCCTCGATCCGGAGGAAGCGGGCGGGGGCGGCGCTGAAGGCGAGCCGGTCGACCTCCGCGAGCGCGGCCCGAACGTCGCCCTCAAGGGCCTCGTGGGTGAGCATCACGACGCTCACGGCGCCGCCCTCGGGGGCACGGCCCTCCTGGGCCATCTGCTCGATGCTCACGTCGAAGCCGCCGAGCACGCCGGCCAGCCGGCCCAGCACGCCGGCCTCGTCCCGGGCCGTGAAGCGCAGGTAGAAGCGCCCCCGGTTCCGCTCCGGCGGCCGGATCGGCGCGTCCCGGAGCGACTCGCCGCGGAAGGCCCGGCTCGGGACCCGCGCGTGCGTCGCGGCGAGGAGGTTCCGCCCGACGTCCACGATATCGCTGACGACGCTCATCGCCGTCGGTGCCGCGCCGGCCCCGGGCCCGCTCAGGAGGCAGGGCCCTACCATCGCGCCCTCGACGTAGACCGCGTTCAGCGCGCCGGAGATGCTCGCGAGCACGCCGCCGATGGGGACCAGCGCCGGATGGACGCGGAGGTCGAGGCCCTCGGCCGTCGGCCGCGCCACGGCGATGGGCTTCACGGCGAAGCCGAAGCGGCGCGCGAACTCCATGTCGGTCCGGCTCACGCCGTCGATGCCCTCGACGTGGATCTGCCGCGGGTGCACGCGCGCGCCGTAGGCGAGGGTCGCGAGGATCGCGAGCTTGTGCGCCGCGTCGCCGCCGCCGACGTCGAGGGTGGGGTCCGCCTCGGCGTACCCCGCGGCCTGGGCTTCGGCGAGGGCCTCGGCGAAGCCCAGCCCGTCCTGCTCCATGCGCGTCAGCACGTAGTTGCTCGTGCCGTTGACGATGCCGCGGAGCGCGACGATGCGGTCCGAGGCGAGGGCTTCGCGGAGCACGCGGATGATCGGGATGCCCCCGGCGACGGCGGCCTCGAAGTAGAGGTCGAGGTTCCGCGCCTCGGCGAGCTCGAGGAGCGCGTCGCCCTCCTCGGCGAGGAGCGCCTTGTTCGCCGTGACGACGTGCTTGCCGCTCTCGAGGGCGCGGCGAAGGAGCGTCCCCGCCTCCTCGACGCCGCCCATCACCTCGACGACCACGTCCACCTCCGGGTCGTCGACCACGGCGCTCGCGTCGCCCGTCAGGATGTCCCGGGGGACGACCGAGTCGCGCTCCTTGGTGGGCTCGCGCGCGGCGATGATGCGCACCTCGAGCGGCGCACCGAGGCGCTCGGCGATGGTCGTCCGGTTGTCGCGGAGCAGCTTCAGGATGCCCGTGCCGACCACGCCGACGCCGATCAGCCCGAGGCGGATCGTCCGCTCGCTCCCGTCCATCACGCGCCCCCGCCCGGAAGGAGCTCGGCCTCGAGCGCCTCGAAGGGCTCGGGCTCGCCAAAGCAGGTCTTCAGCCGTGCGGGGCCCGGCGCGCTCCGCCGCACGCGGGCGCTGCCGCCGGCGAAGCGGACGAGCTCTCCCTCGGCGCCCTCGAAGGCGCCGGGCTCGATGCGCGCGCGACGCAGCGCGATGGCCGCGGCCTGCGCGGGACCTGGGAGGCCGACGTGGCCGCGGAGCCGGTCGAGCACGGGAGCGCCCGCGAGGAGCGCGGGCACGTCTTCGGGGAGCACGCGGCCGTGGCAATCGCCATTCCCCGGACCGTCCGAGAGGCGGAGCGTCGTGGCCGCGAAGCGGTGGCCGCCGAGGTGCGAGGTCTCCCAGACCTCCCCGCCGGCCTTCTCGGCGGCGGCCACCAGGCGCACGCCGAACTTCGAGCAGCAGCGGTCCCGCTTGCCGTGCGTGCAGACGAAGAGGGTCGTCCCGACCAGCGGCGTGCCCTCGCCCGCCTCGAAGCGTGCGGGGAGCGTCCGGTCGCTCGCGTCGCCGCGCAGGCTGAACCAGGCCGCCCGCCTCGCCCGCGGCCGGGCCACGAGCACGCGTCGCGCGGCGCCGGCCTCCGCCCGCCGGGTGGCCGCCGGACGCCGGAGGAGCTGGAGGCGGGCCCCGCCGAGGGCCGCCTGCCACTCCGCCACCATCTCGGCCAGCGGGGCGAGGCCGGGAGACGCCAGGAGCTTTTTCGCCTCCCAGGGACCGCGCTCCTCGACGAAGAGCCAGGTCTCCGCGAACGCGGCCGAGCCCGCCAGCGGCTCGCCCGCGCGCTCGGCGTCGATCGCGCAAAAGGACCGGTCCGGGCCTTCGACCCTTGCGTCGCTCAAAGCACGTCCATCCCTGCTCGTTCGAAAGGCCCGGGGGGCGCTCCGGCGCTCGGCGCGCCCGGAGGCATCAAATGATCTCGCCCGGGCCGTAGGGCAGGGGCTGCTTCATCTCTTCGTCGGCGGCGGCGATGCTGGCCTGGCGCCGCGCCGCGATGGCGGTGTTCCACGCATCGAACTGAGCGCGGATCTTCGCCTCGCGACGCACCACGCGCGCCCGGAAGCGTTCGAGGCGGACGCGCTCGTCCCCCTCCATGCCTTCGAGGGAGGCGTCGACCTCCCCGAGCACGGCCCGGATGCGCCCGAGGGCGTCGATGTAATTCTCGCGCTGCGCGAACCTCTGCGCCTGGACCATCCACACGTCCCAGCGCTCTCGCGGCGTCACGTCCTTCATGAGGGGTACGATACGCGGGCAAGGGCCAAACGCCAGCCCCGTTGACCCCGCGGAAAACGCGGCGTAGCACCGCGCCATGACCGCGAACGACCTGAGCGCGCCCGGAGAGCTGAGCGCGCTCCTCGGCCGCGGCTCGGCCTACGCCGGCAAGCTCACCTTCGAAGGCCGCGTGCGCATCGACGGGCGCTTCGAGGGCGAGGTCTTCAGCGAGGGCACGCTCATCCTCGGCGATGGGGCCGCGATCCGCGCCGACGTCGAGGTGGGGACGCTCATCGTGCTCGGGGGTGAGGTCGGGGGCCGCGTCGTCGCCCGGGATCTCGTCGAGATTCACGCGGAGGGCCGCGTGCACGCCGACATCGTGACCCCGCAGCTCTTCATCGACCGGGGCGCGACCTTCACCGGAACCTGCACGATGCCTGGATCCGAGCATGAGCCGCCTCGACACGATCTCGACGACGGGGCGGCGCCGGCGAGTCCCTCGAGCGCTCCGAGCACGGACGAGTAGGCGGAATCGCCGACGAATATCGGCGATTCCGAGGATCGGCGGCGCCTGAAGAGCCGTCTCGTGCGTCATCGCACATAACTTCTGATCAGCTTCTTGTCGAGGTTTCGACGTGTACCCAGCCGCGAGAAATGACCAACGCGCGCGACCTCGACAACCTCCCGGAGCCGGCCCGCACCTGGGCCCGGCAGCAGTACGGCGCCCTCGTGGCGCGTGGCCTCACGCCCGAGAACGCCGCCCGTCAGGCGCTTCTCGAGGGCGAGTGCTGGATGTACCAGCGCGCTCCCTTCGCGCGGCCGGTCGAGGCCAAGGGCGCCTGAGCGAGGCGCTCGTAAACCGGCTAGAAGCTCCAGCCGGCGTCCAGACCCAGCGTGAAGCTGCGGTCGGAGCCGCCGGTACCTTCGAGGGGCGCGTCCGAGCCCCCGAGGCCGAGCGAGTAGCGCGTGAAGCCGAAGCGCGCGCCGTAGGTGAACCCGACGTCCAGGCGTCCGCGCAGGCCGACGCCGATGTCGTAGCCGGTGGTCGACCCGTCGCCGCCGTGCTGGCTGGCGAGGTCGCCCTCGTCGAAGACCAGCCGGAAGCCACCGTCCAGCCGGACCCAGAGCAGGCGCTGCAGGATCTGCATCTGCGCCACCAGGCCCACGCGTAGCTGCGGGTACGACGAAGCGAAGAAGGTCTCGTTCGTCGAGAGGTCGAAGGTGTCGATGCCGAAGCCGAGCAGGGCGCCGATCAGCGCTCGGTCGCGCGCGAAGGGGTACTGGTAGCCGACCTGTGCGAGGAAGCGCCACGCCGTCGTATCGACGCCGTTCGTCACCGAGCCGCCCATGCCGTCCTCGATGACCTCGTCGGAGGCAAGGCCAAGCGCGTAGGCGAAGTCGAGCTCGGCATAGAGGCCCCGGAGCGCATCGTCGCGCCCGCGGAGGAAGAAGCTCTCGAGGTGGATGGTGAGCTCGGGGTAGAGGCCGGCCTCGTAGGTGCGCGCCGCGCCCGGGTCCGTGAGGTCCACGCGCGCGTCCCGCGTACGGCCCTGCACGCCGAGGGTGAAGCTGAAGATCGGGAGCGCCCCGACGCCGTCGGTGCTGCCTCCCTCGTCCTCGCGCTCGGCCTCCTCGGCCTCGGCGGCGGCACGGCGCGCGTCCATCTCCGCCTGGAGGCGCTCCTCCTCCTCGGCCGCTTCGCGCTCCTGAATGGCGAAGACCGTCTCGTCGATGGCCTCCCCCGCGTAGCTGAAGATGGTGCTCCGGTTGCCGCGCCCTACCGGACGCGGCGCCTCGCGCTCGCTCCGCAGCTTGCCTTCGTCGTCGTACACGCGGATGACCGTCACGGCCTCTCGTCCACGGCCGCGGATGGCGCCGGAGACGAGCACGCTCAGCCCCAGCTCGTCCGCGACGAGGGCCCGGCCCTCCTCGGTGTCGAGGTCGGCGCCGAGATCCCGGGCCGTGGCCTCGACCTCCGCACGGGGGATCAGCTCGAGGCGCTCCTGCGCGGCGCGTACCACCTCCCGGCGGGCGACGGAGCCCTGCCGGCCCGTGAAGCGGAGCACCACGCCCGTGCGCTGGGCGAACGCGCGTTCGGCGCCCCCGATCGTCCCCGAAGGCAAGGCCGCCAGCGTCCACCAGCCCACGAGGCCGAGGAGCGTCCATCGCAATGCGTGCATGGCCCGGCTTGTAGCAAAGGCGGGCGCCATTTCCGATTTCCCAAGCGTCGCCACCGTGGCCGGAAAGCTGTGGTCCAGGAGTCACGCTCGGGCCTGCGAGGGCGCCAACTTGCGTCGATGGGCTTTCACGTCCCTCGAAAACCGCCGTTCCGGGGTGGGGAGGGGCTTGGCATGCGTCTGGCATAGACTCGGAGCGGAATCGGCGGGCAGGGAGCCGCCGATGAAAGAGGTCCGGCGGTGGAGCGTGGACGCAACGTTCGACCCCGGGCCCCGTCCCAAGGGATGCGCTGAATCCTCGGGACGCCCGCCGCGTCGGACCGAACGACCAGCACGGAGCTCGCCGCCATGAACCACCGCCTACCCCGCGCCTTCGCCTTTGCCCTCGTCCTCGCCGCTACGGCCGTTCCCGCGCCGTCCTCCGCGCAGGACGCCATCCAGACCTTCCGGGAGCCCACGGACGGCACGGACGTGACCATCGGCGCTGCGAGCGGCCTCGTGCGCGCGCCCGCCGAGGAGGTCGTCGGGGTGCTCTCGGACTACGCGAACTACGTGGAGTTCATGCCGCATTTCAAGACGAGCCGGGTGCTCGGCGCGCGCGGCAGCAGGGCCAACGTCTACGTCGAGGCGGCGATCCTCCACGACAGCTACACGCTCTGGGCGCAGGTCACGATGCGCGTGCGCGATGGCGCGCAGCCCGGTCAGAAGATCATCGAGGCGACGATGACCCGCGGCAACGTCGACCGCTTCATCGTGCGCTGGGAGGTACAGCCGGTGGACGCCACGAGCGCGCTGGTGACCTTCCGCCTCCTCGTGGACCCGGATCTCCCCGTGCCCGACTCGCTCGTGTCGAGTGAGAACGAGCGCTGGGCGCAGCGGACCCTCGGCCGGCTTCGGACCCGCGTCGACCTGGTCGGGCGCACCTGAGCGCACGCGCACGCTTCGCTCCCGACGAAGCCCCGCGATTCCCCACAAATCGCGGGGCTTCGTGCGTTCCGGGGGGGACGCCGGGGCTCCTTGACCCCCCCTGATGGCGCTGCTATTGCCCGGCCGCCCGCCAGGTGGTGGGCCAGGGTCGCGGCGCTTCCCGTCCCGCGCTCTCGCCACGTCGATGCAAGGCATGTGACGTGCGGGAGAACGGGCCTAGAAAGGGGGGGCGTCGGCCGGT
>JBCDGX010000009.1:0-23217 GCA_038750805.1 Myxococcota bacterium | reverse complement strand
CGAAGCCGCGGAGCTCGGCCGTCTCGGCGAGCACGAGCGAGCCGAAGCCGATGGCCGTGGTCGCGCTCGTCGCGAAGCACGCGACGGCCATGGCGCGGAAGGCCCGCTGCGCGGCGACGAGCGGCCCATGCCCCCGGTCGCGCTCCTCGTCGAAGCGCGCCAGCAGGTGCACGGCGTCGCTGATGGCGAGGGTGATCAGGAGCGGCGGGACCACCGAATGCAGCACGCCGAAGCGCGCGCCGGACCAGCCGAGCCCTCCGAGCACGAGGCCGAGGGTGATCCCCGCCGCGCTGAGCGGGATGGCCACAGCGCCGAGGCGGCGGAAGCCGAAGGCGAGCACGATGAGGTTCCCGAGCATCGCCAGCGCGACGAGGACGATGGGGTCCTCCTCGAGCGCGCCCTGAAAAGCGTCACGGATGGCCGGGAGGCCCCCGAAGGCGAGCGAGGGATCGTCCTCGCCGAGGGCCATCAGGGCCTGCACGGTCGCGCGCTCCTCGTCCTCGCTCTGCCCCGGCGCGAGGTGCGCGACCACGATGGTGCGGCGGTGGTCCGGGCTGAGCAGCGCCTCCTCGAGGAGCGGCGCCGCGCCGGCGACGACGGCCGGGCCCCGCGCGAGCTCCTCGTCCGTGGGCGTCTCCCCGGCGACGAGGGGACGCACGCTCAGCGTGCCGCCGAGGCGCTCCGCCACCGACGCCAGCCCCGAGGGGAAGTCGTCCGGCCGGGCCGCGCTCAGGGCCACGAGGGCGTCGAAGACGGCGTCGTCCGCGAGGGGCGCGTCGTCGAGCTCGGCCTCGAGGGCCTCGAGACCCCCGCTGGCCCCGGGCCCGAGCACCATGGGGAGCGGCGTCCGCGTGAGCGAATCGACGGCCACTACGCCGGGGACCTCCGCCATGCGGCGGCCGAGCGCGTCCACGCGGCGGAGCACGTCCGGGGCGAGCACGTCGTCGGCCCCGAGGCCGAACATCACCACCTCGGCCGCGGAGACGTCGCCGCGGAAGGCCTCCTCGAGGCGGGCCTCGACGTCCGCGCCGCCGCCCGGCACGAGCTCCCGCGGGTCGAAGGCCGGCTCGATGCGCGCGAGCCCCATGGCCGCCACGCCGGTCAGGAGCCCGATGGCGGCGAGCACATGATGGCGCCTCCGGAAGAGCGCGTCTTGCACCCGACGAAGCCAGGTCGGGCTCGGCCGGGAGGGCGCACTCATCGGCGACGCGGCTCCAGGAAGACGGGACGAGGGGTGGGCACGACGAACCATGGTCCGCCCGCGGTCTCGCAAACGGCAAGGCCCCGCGCGGGTCCGCCGAGAGACGGGGGCCGAAGGACCCCATTACGGGACGCCCGAGCCGGCCCTCCGCGCGTGGTACACCCTAGTCCTCCCATGCCCGCCACCATCATCCGGAACGGCCTCTTCTTCGATGGCCGTGGGGGGGCGCCCGCCATGCGCCACCTTCGCCTCGAGGACGGGCGGGTGGCGGCGATCTCGGAGGCCTCGCTGGAGCCCGGGCCCGGGGACGCGGTGGTCGAGGCCGAGGGGCGCTGGGTGACGCCCGGCTTCATCGACATCCACACGCATTACGACGGGGAGATCGAGCTCAACCCGGCCCTCGACGAGTCCCTGCGCCACGGCGTCACCACGGTGTTCATGGGGAGCTGTTCGCTGAGCGCGGCCGTGGGCGACGCCACGGACATCGCGGACATGTTCACGCGCGTCGAGGCGATCCCCTACGAGTACCTCCTCCCGCTCTTTCGCAGCCGGAAGACCTGGACGACACACGCCGAGTACGCGGCGCACCTCGACGCGCTGCCGCTGGGGCCGAACGTGGCGTCCTTCGTCGGGCACTCGACGGTGCGCGCGCAGGTGCTCGGCCTCGAGCGGGCCCTCGACCGGAAGGCGCGGCTGACCTCGGACGAGCTGGAGCGCATGGAGGCGAGCGTGGAGGAGGGGCTCGAGGCGGGCTTCCTCGGCCTCTCGGTCAACGGCCTCGCCTGGGACAAGATGGGCGGTGACCGCTTCCGGAGCCATCGCCTGCCTTCGACGTACGCGCGCTGGTCCGAGATACGGCGCATGGCGCGCCTCGTGCGCCGGCGGGGCCTGCATCTCCAGGTGCTCCCGAACGTTCCGACGAAGTACGAGGTCTTCCTCTACGGGGCGCTGAGCATGGGCCTCGCACGCCGGGGGCTGAAGACGAGCGTGCTCTCCATGATGGACCTGCGCTCGAACCGGATGATCTGGCGGCTGCTCCGGGCGCTCGGCTTCACCTTCAACCGGCTCCTCCGCGCGCGCTTCCGCTTCCAGCTCCTCCCCGTGGCCTTCGACCTCTGGTCCGACGGCTTCGACAACGCGCTCTTCGAGGAGTTCGGGGCCGGCTCGGAGGGCATGCACCTCCAGACGGAGATCGAGCGGCGCCGGCTCTTCCAGGACCCGAGCTACCGCAGCCGCTTTCGCCGCCAATGGCGGAACCCCTTCCTGCCGAAGGTCTTCCACCGGAACTTCGCCCACGCGCGCATCGAGGAGTGCCCGGAGGCCGCGCTCACGGGGCGCACCTTCGCCGAGGTGGCGAAGAGCCGCGGGGCCCGCGCCGAGGACACCTTCCTCGACCTCGTCGCCGAGCACGGCAAGGCGCTCCGCTGGTACACGGTGACGGGCAACGACCGCCCGGGCCCCCTCGCCCGCATGCTGGCGGGGCCCGAGAGCCTCATCGGCTTCTCGGACGCCGGCGCGCACCTGCGGAACATGGGCTTCTACAACTTCCCGCTCCGCATGCTGAAGTTCGTCCGGGAGCGCGCCGACGCCGGCACCCCCGTGATGCCCCTCGGGAAGGCCGTCTGGCGGCTGACGGGGGAGCTCGGCGAGTGGTTCGAGATCGACGCCGGCACGCTCGAGGTGGGCAAGCGCGCCGACGTGGTGGTGCTCGACCCGGAGGGCCTCGACGCGCGCGTGGACGAGATCCACGAGGCGCCCATGGAGGGGCTCGGCGGCTTCCAGCGTCTGGTGCGCCGGAACGCCGGCGCCGTGGACGCGGTCTTCGTCGCCGGGGAGCGCGTCGTCACCGCCGGGGAGGTGCACGAGGACGTCGGTCGCTCCCGCGGCCCCGGGCGCTTCCTTCGTGCCGGTACCGACACGCCGCCTCGCCGTCCGCCGCGAAGGGAATCGCCGCCGGCGCGGCTCAGCGCCTGAGGACGACGCCTTGGCGCCCCCCCGCTCTCGAACCTAGACATGCCGCGCTGATGCAGGTGACCACCGTGACGCTCTTCCGATTCCGGGGATTCTGGAATCGGTTCTGGGCCTTCCGACAGATGGTCCTCGCCTACGGACCGCTCCGCCGCACCGCCGGGATCCGCTTCGTGAAGGTGCTCGGCACCGGGCGAGGCAACGGCTTCCAGCCGAGCCCGAACTGGGGCGTGTACGCGATCCTCGCGACCTGGGACGCGCGCGAGGACGCGCAGCAAGGCATCCACGGCGGCGGGACCTACGGCGCCTTCCGGAAGCGCTCCATCGAGCAGTACACGGTGACGCTGAAGGCCACGCGCGCCCATGGCACCTGGGACGGCATCGAGCCCTTCGAGACCGAGGTCGAGCCCACGGGTACGCCCCGGCCCCTCGGCGTGCTCACGCGGGCGACGATCCGCGTCTCGCGCCTCTTCACCTTCTGGCGTGCGGTCCCGGCCGTGAGCGCGATGGTGAGCGGCCGGGCCCCGCTCCGCTTCTCCATCGGCATGGGCGAGCGCCCGATCCTCGGGCTGATGACCTTCTCGCTCTGGGACGACGGGGACGCGATGCGCGAGTACGCCTACAAGGCCGGCGACCATCGCGAGACCATGCGCCTCGCGAAGCGCGACGGGTGGTTCGCCGAGGACCTCTTCGTCCGCTTCCGCGTGCTCGGCACCGAGGGCAGCTGGGAAGGCGGCGACCCCCTCGACGCGTCGCCCGCGTGGTCCCCGGCGCTCCCCGCAGGCGGCGCATGAGCGAGGCCGGGCTCGAGGGCGTGGGGCGCACGGCGCTCTGGACCCTCCACTGCCGCGCGCATCATGCGGTGCCCGGGGTGCTCGAGGATCCCGAGGCGAAGCGCCTCGTGGCGGGCCTCGACGCGGGGCTCCTGCGAAGCCTCGGCCGAACGAACGTCTGTTTCGCCGAGCGTGCGGCGCGATACGACTCCGTGCTCGGCACGTACCTCGCGGCCCATCCGGGCGCGGCCGTCGTGAGCCTCGGCGAGGGCCTCGAGACCCAGCGCTTCCGCGTGCGGGGCCACGGCCGCTGGACGAGCGTGGACCTGCCCGAGGTACTCGCGGTGCGCGCGCGCTTCATCGCCGCGGACGCGACGCATGCGCACCTGCCGGCGAGCGCGACGGACGTGGAGCGCTGGCTGCCGGCGCTCGGTGAGGGGCCGGCCTTCGTCGTCGCGCAGGGGCTCTTCATGTACCTCGAGGAGGCGGAGGTGGAGCGCATCGTGGGGGCGCTCCGCGCGCGCGGCGGCCTCGGCCTGATGTTCGACGTCGTGCCGCCCTGGCTCACGCGGCTCAGCCGTCTCCGGCCGCCCGTGAGCCGGGGCCTCCGCGTCCCGCGCATGCCCTGGGGCGCGACGGAGGAGGGACTTCGCGAGCGCCTGCGCCGCTGGGTGGGGCCCGAGGTCCCCGTGCGCATCCACCCCATCGGCATGCCGGCGGGCCCCTTCCCCGGTCGGCTTCCGACCATCGCGGCCTCCCTCGAGCTCCCGGCCGCATGAGCGGCTGAGCGCGTCGCCTTGTGAGGGCCTCCGCATTCGAAGTACGACACGTCCATGGGACGATTCTTCGAAGCGCGAAAGAGCACGATCCTCGCGCGCTCGGACCGTGTCGCGAAGGCCTTCTCCCGCGTGAGCCGGGAGATCGTCATCGCCGTGAAGGCAGGGGGTCCGGAGGCGGACTACAACCCGGCGCTCCGGCGGGCTTTGCAGAACGCGAAGGCCGTCAACATGCCGAAGGACAAGATCCAGGCGGCCATCAAGCGCGCCGAGGGTCAGGACGTCGCGGACTTCCAGGAGCTCATCTACGAGGGCTACGCGCCCCACGGCGTCGCGGTGATGGCCGTGGCCGCCACGGACAACCCGACGCGCACCATCGCGAACGTCCGCGTGGCCTTCAAGAAGGGCGGCGGCACGCTGGGCAACTCGGGCAGCGTGGCCTTCGGCTTCACGCGCATGGGCGTGTTCAACCTCGACCGGACGAAGGTCGAGGACGCCGAGGAGCTCGAGCTCGAGCTCATCGATCACGGCCTCGAAGAGATGGGCGATGCGACCGGGGACGAGGGCGAGGCCCTCCTCGTCGTGCGCACGGCCCTCGAAGACTTCGGGCGCATGCAGGAAGCCCTCGAGGCACGGAAGGCGGAGGTCATCTCCTCGGGCCTCGAGTTCATCCCGCAGACGACGGTGAGCGTCGACGAGGCGCAGACCGAGGAGATCATGAAGCTCCTCGCACGCCTCGAGGCGGACGAGGACGTGCAGCACGTCTTCACGAACATGGCGTGAGCTTCCAGCTCCTGCTCGAGGCCCCGGGGGTGGGCCATGGCGCCTTCGACGCGCGGGTGCGGCGGGAGCTCGTGCCGCGCTTGAACTCGCTCGGCCCCCGGGTCCTGCGCGTCGCGCACACCGAGGCCCCTCCCCCGCGGCTCGCGGCCGTGCCCTTCGATCGCGTGCCCGCGGCGCTCTTCAGCGTCGAGGCCGAGGACCCCGCGCCCTACGTCGAGGCGCTCGCGCCGCAGGCCGGGGAGCGGCTCGGGGCCTGGCGCGTGACGACGACCTGGCCCCTCGCGCAGGAGCGCGCCTGGGCCGCCGGCGCGCGGAGCCCGGGCGTTGGCCTCCTGAGCACGTTCCGGCGGCGCCGCGGCATCGATCCGGCGCGCTTCCTCGAACGCTGGCACGGTGGTCACACGCCGCTGACGCTCGAGGTGCATCCGGTCGTGGGCTACGTGCGGAGCGTGCCCTCAGCGCCCCTCGTCCCGGGCTCGGCGGAGCTCCACGGCATCGTGGAAGAGCGCTTCGCGCGGCGCGTGGACCTCCTCGATCCGCGCCGCTTCTACGGGGGCGCCTGGCGCATGGTGCCGAACGCGCTCCGGGTCGCCGTCGACATCGCGGGCTTCCTCGACCTCGGGAGCGTGCGCTCGTGGCTGGTCGCCGAGCGCCGCGTTCGCGAGCCCCAGGCCCGGCGCGAGCCCTAGGCGAGGTCGCGCCGGGCGCGGGCGAAGCGCACCAGCGCGACCATCAGCCACACCCAGGGCGCGCCGTGGAGCACGAGGTCGAACCAGTCCCGGGCGCCCATGCCCACGGCCCCGCCGGCGACCCAGCGGAGCTTCCCGACCACGTGCGGCTCGGGCACGTAGGGCCCCAGGCCGAGCGTCAGGCAGGCGAGCACCGGGAGGATCAGCCGGCGCACGCCGTCAGGGGCTCGGGCAGGCGGCCAGGCGCGTGAAGACGATCTTCCGGAGCGGGTGGCCGCCGGTGAAGGAGCTCGCCTCGGTCCAGGTCACGCCGTCGTCGCTCGTACGCATGCCCTGCCGCTCGTAGTAGCCGTCGAAGGCCTGCTCCACGGCCACGTAGCGCCCGTCGTCGCTGCGCCCCACGGGGCCGACAGGGAAGCGCGGGGCGAGGGCCGTGCCCGACCAGCTCGCGCCGTCGGTGCTGACGAGGCGCTCGCCGTCGGTCCAGGCCTCGAAGCGTGTGCCGGTCCAGAGCGCCGAGCTCACCACGCCGCCGTCGTAGACGACGCTCCAGCGCTCGCCTCCGTCCGTGGAGCGGCAGATGCCCCCGTTGCCGTAGATCAGGGCCACGCCGCCGCCGGCGACCATGGTCTCCCGCGGACCCGAGCAGGCGCCGGGGATGACGCCGCGGCGCACGGTCCAGCTCAGCCCGTCGTCGCTGAAGACGACGTCGCTGTCGCCGTAGTTGAGGAAGCGGCCGCCGCCGAAGTCGTAGAAGACCCCCGAACGCGACGTGGTGTGGAGGCCCGTGTCGAAGTCCTCGAAGGAGGCGCCGCCGTCGTTGCTCCGGGTCGAGCTCCAGCCGCCGGTCCCGATGAGGTAACCGTTGCCGTAGAGGAGCGAGGACCAGGAGGTCTCGGTCTGGACGCGCGACCAGCGAATGCCATCGGTCGAGCGGTCCACGCCGCCCGAGGGGCCCCAACCGAGCGTTCGGAAGAACCCCGCGGGGGTCACGACGACGTCCATGCCCGCGTTGGTGCGGTGGTCGCAATCCTGCCCGCCCTCGTAGCAGCGGAGGGAGGGCTCGTCCGAGCGGTCGGCGATCCACGTCGCGCCGTGATCGCAGGAGAGCACGGTGCGGCCGGCGTGGCCGAAGGCGAGGAAGACGGGGACGTCGCCCGCCGGGAAGCCCATGTCCGGCCGCATCCCGGCGTCCGGCGCCGTGCCCGCGTCCCGGCCACCATCCGTGGTCCCGCCGCCGCCGTCGAGGTCGCCGCCGTCCGTGGGCGGCACCGTGACCATGCCGTCGCCGGAGTCGTGCGTGTGCAGGTTGCCCGTGCACGCGGCGAGGCAGAGCGTGAGGAACGCGACCAGGCGCGCGGATGCGGCGGTGGTCCCGTGGACGATTCGCGAGGGTGCGTTGGACTCGGACATGTCGATGCGCGGGCGTACCCGTCCCGGGACGGATCATCGCCCAAGATGCTCCCGAGTCCATAACGGAATCGTCGCGGCTTCGTGGAGCCCCTCAGGGTCGGTTCTGCCACACGACGTCGTCGTAGTCCGCCGGACTCAGCCCGAGGGGCACGGGTCCGTAGGGCACGACGCCGTTGCCCGTGCGCCCGAAATAGCCGTTCCGGGCGTGGTCCAGGTTCGACGCCTCGGCGACCCCCGGGACCGCGAGCATGCGCGCGAGCCAGTCCGAGAGCCGCGGGTAGTCCGCGATGCGCCGCCGGTTGAGGCGGAAGCGCGTGAAGTAGACCGGGTCATGCCGGAAGACGGTCGGGAAGAGCCGGAGATCCGCCTCCGTCGGCGCGTCCGTGGGGACGAGCCAGGGCTGGCGCCCGAGGAGCGCCTCGAGGTAGTCGAGCATGGCGAAGTAGCGGTCGAAGGCCCGGTCGTAGGCCTGCTGGCTCTTTGCGAAGCCGGCCTTGTAGGCGCCGTTGTTGATGCGCTGGTAGACGAGCGCGTTCATGCGGTCGATGGCCCCGCGATGCGCCTCCGGGACGAGCACGAGCTCCCGGGTCGCGAGGTCCCCGAAGGCCCCGTCGAACATGCGGAGGATCTCCGCCGACTCGTTGCTCACGATGGCCTGGGCCTCTCGGTCCCAGAGCACGGGAGCCGAACGTTCGGTGGAGCCCACGCGCCGGTAGAGGGCCTGGAGGTAGCGCTCGCCTTCGGCGAGGTCCGCCGTGCAACCGGGGATGCGCGCGTTGAACTGCCAGCCGTGCTCCGGGTCCCGCCGGAAGTAGACGACGGAGGCGCCGACGACGTCCTCGAGCCCCTTCACGGCGCGGCCCAGGAGCGCCCGATGGGACCAGGGGCAGTTGTAGGGCGCGTAGAGGTGATAGCGGCCCGGCTCCGGCGGATGGGGTCCGCCCGGCGCGATGAGGCTGCGGTGCGCGCTCTGAGGCCGGACCCACTCGCCGCCGCCGCGGCGCTTCGTCGGGTCCTCCTCGACGCCGGCGTCGATGGCGGCCGGCGCGGCGAAGGCGACGTCGCGGTCGTGGGGCGCGTCGAGCTCCGGGAGGCCGCCGCGTGGGAGGAGTCCGCGCGGGTTGAGCCCGGGCTCTTGAAGGTAGTGATGGCGACGGATGGCGTCCCCGTCGGTCGTCTCGTGCAGCTCCGGCCGCTCGTAGAGGTCCCGCGCGAAGGCGTGGAGCGCGGGCAGCTCGGCGAGGCGGAAGGGGTTCGCCTTGGAGAGCTCGTAGTGCACGGCGTCGAGGCGGACGAGGAAGGCGAAGAGCAGGAGGTCGGCGAAGGTCGGGGCGTCGCCGCCGGCGAGGTAGCGCACCTTCTCGAGCCGGGCCTCGAGCGCGAGGAGCGCGTCCCGGAAGGCGTGCCACGCGACCTGGTAGCGGCCCTGGTCGTCCTCGCGCCGGAGCGCGAGCGCGCCGTCCACCAGCCGCTCGCCCAGGAAGCGACGCCAGCGCGCGTCGTCCTCGTCAGGGGCGAGGAGCCCGGCGAGCGCCACGGGATCGTCCGTGAGCACGAGGCCCTCGCCCGTCGCGAGGAGCGGCGCGAGCGCCGCGCCGGTGAAGGACGGGGTCGTGCGCTGGTAGAGGCTCGGCAGGGACGCGCCCGCGAGGGGGCCGTCAGCGACCACGTGCGTCCCGGGCACGAGCGTCGCGATCGCGGGTCCGTCCGGGCGGCTCGAGGCGACCGCCGCGAGCGCCTGCCCCCAGGCGTCCCCGAGGGCGACGACGAGCACGGCGTCCTCCGGCAGGGCCGCGGGCGCGGCGAACGCGGGGGTGGGGCGGAGGAGGCGACCGTCCCGGACGCCGAAGGGCACGGGGGCGTCGCTCGGGACGCCCGCGTCGAGGTGATGGGCCGAGAACACGGAACGGCTCTGTGGCGGGGCGGCGCCACCGCAAGCGACGGAACGCTGTGGTGCGCGGGGCTCAAGGGCCGAGGCGGCGGAGGAGCGCGCTCCGCACGGCGTCCGAGGGGGCGTCGGCGAGGGCCCGCGCGCGGTGCTGCGCGGCCTGCTCGGGGTGCCCGGCGCGGCGGTGGAGATCGGCGAGCGCGGCGCTCCAGAGGTGCGAGCCCACGAGCCAGACGGGCGCGTCCAGGGTCGCGAGGAGCTCGAGGCCCGCGCCCGGGCCCTCGACCTCGGCGAGCGCCAGGGCCCGGTTCACGCGGTGGAGGGGCGAGGGCGCGATGCGCTCGAGGAGCGCGTAGTGGGCGGCGATGCGGTCCCAGCGCGTGGCGGCGAAGGAGGGCGCGAGGGCGTGCTCGGCGGCGATGCCCGCCTCCGCGTGGTAGCGGCTCGGCGCGGCGCCGTAGGCGGACGCGGCGAGCCATTCGAGGCCCCGCGCGACCTTGGCCTCGTCCACGCGCGAGCGGTCCTGCTCGTCGAGGAGGAGGAGCGCGCCGAACGCATCCTGGCGGGCGTCGAGGCGCGCCCGGTGAAGAAGCATGAGCGCGACGAGCGCCGAGGCATCGGGGCCACCGAGCGTTGGATGGCAGGCGAAGAGGAGCGCGAGGCGGAGCGCTTCGTCGCAGAGCTCGCGGCGGATGGCGGCGTCGGGATGCGCGGAGAGGTGTCCCTCGGAGAAGAGCACGTAGAGCACGTGGAGCACGGCCGGGCGTCGGGCGCGGAGGGCGTCGGCCTCGAGCCCAGCATCGAGGTCGAGCTCGCTCTCCCGGAGCCGCGCGCGGGCCCGGGAGAGCCGTTTGTAGACGGCGGCCTCGCGGGCGAAGAGGCGGTGGGCGATGGCGCGGACGTCGAAGCCGACCACGACCTTGAGCGCGAGCACGAGCTGCGCGGAGGGCGCGAGGGCCGGATCGGCGCAGACGAAGAGCATGCGGAGGAGGTCGTCGGTGACCTCGTCGGGGAAGGCGGCGCGGGGCTCGGCCGGTGGTGCGGGGGGCTGGCGCGCGGCGTCCGCGGCGAGGAGGCGGCGCCGGCGCCCGTCCTGGCGGAGCGCGCCGAGGAGGCGGTGCTTCGCCACCTGGTGAAGCCAGGCGCGCCGGTCGCCCGGGACGCCGTCCTCGGGCCAGCGCCTCAGCGCGGTCTCGATCGCGCCCTGCACGGCGTCCTCGACGGCCTCGAGCTGGTCCGTGCCGACGCGGCGCACGAGCGTGGCGACCACGTCGGCGCGGGCGCGCCGGAAGAAGGCGTCGTCGCTCACGGCGTGTGGATTTCGACGACCTCGCAGCCCGAGCCGGGGCGGATGAGCCCCGGGCAGGCGCGCACCACCTCGAGGGCGCCTTCGAGGTTCTCGGCCTCGACGATCATGTAGCCCCCGACGAGCTCCTTGACCTCGACGAAGGGCCCGTCCGCCTGGGAAGGGTCCGTGGCGACGGTCCCGGCCCCGAGCTTCCCGCCGGGGTCCACGAGCTGGTCCTGAAAGCGCGCCATCCACGCGCCGAACTCGGCGTACATGGCCTTCATCGCCGCGGGCGAGGGAGGCTCGGCATCGTCGCGGGGAAGGCTTCGCTGGAGGCAGAGGAACTTGGGCATGGGCATACTCCTTCGGGCGCCGGCCAGGAGGCCGACACCATACGACGCGCGGGGGCGGCGGAGTTGGACATGCCTCGTGGGGATTTCGAAGAGGACGCGCTCGTGGCGCGGATCGACATGGCGCCGAGCGCGGTTCCTCGCAGGATCGAACCGTCGCCCTGGCGATCGGTCGCGGGCAGCACCGAGCGTCCGTGGGGCCCGCCCCTGAGCGCGCATCGCGGACCATTGACCACACCCCCTCGGTTCCGGAAGCTCGGAAGTCATGGCGCGGACGAGTCTGGCGTGGTGCGGCGTGGCGCTCATGTCGGCCTGCGGAGGAGAAGCGACCGCACCCGCCCCGGCACACGAGGGATCACGTGCGAGCGCTGAGCCCACACCGACGTCCGCCCCTGCACCCCGGGCGCATCCCGCACCACTCCTGGACGCCCCGGCGTTGGCCGAGCTCGCGCGCGTGACCGGCGGGAGCCTTCCCGCCGCCGAGAGCCGAACGCGGCTGGTGTGGAGCAATGGCGTGCTGGCAGTTGGCGCGCCGGGCGAGGTGCTCGAGACGGTGACCCCGGACGAGGAACGACTCTACGCGAGCGCGCTGCTGGAACGCGCCGAGCGCGCGCCGTTTCTGCTCGAGGTCCGTGCCGACACGCCCACGGGCGAGCTCGAGCGCGTGCTGATCGGGCTCCTCGACACAGGCCTACCGTACGCCTTTCGAGCCCGTCGCGATGATCAGGCGGTGCGCGTCGACGTGCGCCCCAAGGATGCGCCCCTCGAATCGCGGGGGGCGTCGCCACGCAGTGGCAGGCGCGTCGCGTGGGCGGAGGAGCTCGGCGACGTCCACGACATGGGGCTGGTTGTGTGGCTGAGGCCGCGCGCGCTCGTCTTTGGCCATGCGTCGGAGTTGCCTTCGCCCTGCCATCTCACGAATCGCGAACGCAGGCTCCCGGTCGGTCCTTCGGGGCGCCGCGCCTTCGAGCGATGTCTCGAAGGGATTGCCAAGACGGGGCTCCCGACCTCGCACCTCCCGACCCGCCCGAGCGCCACCGTGTACGTGGAGCCGGACATGCGCGTGGCGGACCTGGTGCGCTTGCTCGCTCAGCTCCGGACCGTGGGCGCCTTCACGGGGCCCTTCGTGGTGTTGCATGGTGACGAACGGCCGTTCGCCTACGGCACACGGCGAGACGGGCCGCGGCAGAAGCCCGAGCTCCGCGTCTGGTCGACGATCCCCGAGGTCGAGGGAGGGCTGTCGCGGGGCCGGGCGAGGCGCGTGAGCTACGGCCATCGTTTAGGGCTTCAGTCATGCTTCGAGGAGCTCGCGCTCACGCGCCCCGGGGATTCGGGAGAGCTCGCGCTGACCATCACGATCGGCGCCGGGGGCAGCGTTGCCGGCGTACGGGTACGGACCGTCAGGGGACCGGCCAACGAGCCCCTGGGAGCATGTGTCGCGGACGACGTTCGGCGGTGGCGGTACCCGAGGCCCGTGGGAGGGCCCGCCGAAACCAGGCAGCGAATCCACTACGAGCACACGGCAGTCGACGGCGGCGCGCGCTGACGGCCTCGAGGGCCGGCATGGTGTCGGAGGTTCCGGGGGCACCTCTGCGACAACGGCGCTGCGGGTGACGGCTACGGCGTGAGCTTCCTGCAACCGACGGAGTGGACGAGCGCCCGCGCGACGTCGGCAATGACGTCTTCCTGCACCTCGCGGGGAGCGCTCGACACGGCCGTGTAGCCCGCGACGGCATAGCGTCGGTGGTCGGGCGCCGTGAGAATTCCGATGTCCGCAACTCCTCCGAGCCCCGCGATGGTGTGCGCCGTGCCGGTCTTGTGCGCGATGGACCATCCCTCGCTCAATCCGGCCGAAAGACGCCTTCGACCGGTCTGCGTGGCGCGCAGCTCCCGGAGAATCCGCGCCGTTCCGGCGGCGCCCAGAAGCTCTCCCTTCACCAATCTCGAAAGGGCCCGCGCAACTCCGAGGGCCGTCGACTCGTTGGTCGCCGAGAGTCGCTCCCGGAAGCGTCGTCGCACGGCCTCTTCGGACATCGACGTCGCTTCGTTTCGAAACGCCTCCGCCTGCGCCTGAAGCCCGGCCTCGGTCGTGCGAATCGCGATGTCGCGGAGTGCCATCCGCCCAAGGCGGGCGCTCACTGCCTCCACTCCCCCGAGGTGCGCCATGAGCGCGTCGACGGATGGATTGTCACTCAGCCCGACGCTCCAGCGTACGAGCTCCTGCAACGTGAAGTCTCTCCCGTCGCCGACTTCCTCGGCGATGGGCTGGTACGCGAAGACCAGGTCCTCGGGCGCGACCCGTAGCGTGTCGGTCCACGACATCTCGCCGCGTTCCACGGCGTCGGCAACGGCCACGCCGACCCACGCCTTGAAGGTGCTGTAGAGCGCCACGGGGACGTCGCCGTCGACGCTCGTCTCGTAGCCGGTCTCGACGTTCACGATGGCAAAAGACACCTGCCCGTCGACGCGCGCACGAAGCGTCTCCAGCTCTCGGGCGAGCTGTGACGAGCCGTCCTCTCGGGGGGCGTCTCTCGGCGTTGGCTCGCAGGGGACGTGGGCTGTCGTCATGGACGGCGCCTCGGTCATGGTCATTGCCGACTGCTGCGGCGCCGCACACGACGACGCGGCGAAGAGGACCATCGCCATCCCACCGATCTCCGAGCGCGTCATCCATCGCATCGGAGCCGCAACGCATGAGCGCGAAGTCGCCATTCCGGCCGGGTGGAGGTCGGCAAGCCATCGGAAGATCGGGTACCCCCGACACGATTCGGGGCATGTGACCCCCAGGCTTGGGCAGATCTTCGTACCGCGAGCCAAGACCGCCCCCAACGCGCGGGTTCGACGGCCGTCCCGCGCCGGCGGTGAAAGTCCGATTGACAATCGGAGGCTGCATCGGGTTGCCTGGGAAGGCCATGGCTGGCCACGACCATCTTCCCCCGATCGGCGCGCTCGAGCTCGAGGTGCTCGAGCACCTATGGGCGACCGGGGAGGCCGACGTGAACGAGACCCACGCGGCTCTGCACCAGCCAAGCGGGAGGAGCGTCAACACCGTGGGGTCGGCGCTCGAACGCCTTCATCGAAAGGGCCTCGTCTCCCGGCACAAGGTCTCTCACCGCTATCGATACAGGCCAGCGATTCCACGCGAGGCCTTCCAGGCGCGTCGCATGGTCGACGCGATCGGTGGCGCACAAGCGCTCGCCGACCTCGGATTACTCGCGGCGTTCGTCGACGCCGTCGCCGAGACCGATGAGAGCTCTCTCGAGGACCTCGAGAACCTCATCGCGAAGCGAAAGCGGCACCTACCGTGATGGGCATGGCACTCCATCTCGTCGTCGTCTTCGGCAGCACGGCGCTGGCCACGTCGCTCGCCCTCGGCCTCGCTGCGCGGTGCTGGCGCGAGCGAGAATCGCGGTGGACCCCCCTCACGCAATCGCGCGTCTCGATGGCCGCCCTGGCCGCTCCGCTCTTCCTCGCGCTTCTGCTCGTCGGCGCCGTGGCTCTTCCGCATGCCTGGTTCGGACTCCCCGACCACTGCCTCGACCATCCCGGTCACCTCCATCTCTGCCTCTTTCACGGGGCCCCGTTCCCGTCGGTTGCCATCGCCATCGCCGGCGGCGGCCTCAGCCTTTTTCTCGGCGGTCGACTCGCCCTGTCGGTGAGCGCCGCCCTTCGAGGCGCCGCGACGGGCCATCGAATCGTCTCCCTCGCGCGCCAGGAAGGGGACGTCTGGGTCTTGCCCGGCCAGACGCCCGAGGCCTTCACGGTGGGCCTCCTGCGGCCCGCCGTCGTCGTGAGCGCACCCGTGCGCGCCGCCGACGAGCGCTGGCGCGCGGTGTTGGCGCACGAACGAGCCCACGCTGCGGGGCACCATCCTCTCCTTCGTGTCATCGCGAAAGTGCTCGGCGCTTTCCACTTGCCCGCCGTTTCACGACGCCTCACGGCCTCGCTTCACGATGCGCAGGAGCTCTGGGCGGACGCGGAGGCCGCGCGCGCCCTCGGCTCACCTGTCGACGTGGCCGAGACTCTCGTCGACTGGATGCGCTGGCGCCGCGCCAGCCCCTCGGGTGCCGTCACCTTCGAGGCCGACCCGCTCGGGACACGCGTTCGCCGGCTCCTCGACGGCACACCACCGGCATCGGGACTCTCGCTCAGCGCCATCGCGCTGACGGCCTGCGCCGCCTTCGTGCTCGTGGCGAGCGCGGCGCCCGGTCTGCATCACGCCGTCGAGACGGCGCTCGGGCTGCTCCAGAACTGAGGAAGACTTTTGTTGTTTCGCCTCGCCGGTGCGCCCAAAACTCCGAGAGGCGCTCGGATCTTGGTCGTTTTCTGCTGGTTCCTCGCGATGGTGCCGACGGCGAACGCGCAGTCGTGGAGTGAAGCAGACGTCGCATCGCGGACGAAGGCAGGCGCCCCCCTGGTGCTGGCCGCGCGCGCTCACGCAGCGCGAGCGGAGGCTCGACTCCGCGGCGCGGGCCTTCCGGAGAATCCTTTCCTCGACTGGGAGCGGCAGGAGGCCTTCGCGCCGAACGCGCAGAGTCAGGACGTCGTGCGCCTTCACGTGCCGCTAGATCTCTCGGGTCGCCGTCGTACCGAGCGGCTCCTCGCGGAGCTCGCGGGCGCCGACGCCAACGCGGAAGCGGCGCGCGTGGGACTCGAACTCGTCGCAGACGCCCTCTCGCATTTCTACCGGGCACTCGCCGTGCATCGACGCCTGGCGATCCTGCGCCAGGGACAAGAGTCCCTCGACGAGGCAGAGCGCGTGCTCGCCCGCCGGCAGAGCGCGGGAGACGCCTCGGGGTACGAACGCTCTCGGCTGGCGCTCGAGCGGGAGCTCGCCCGGAGCCGACTCGAGGAGACAGCGACCGAGCAGGCGATTCTCCTCGCCGAGCTCGCCGCCCGGGTTGGGGCACGGGAGGCGCCGGCTTCGGTACGAGGCACCTTCGACGTTCCCGCTCCGGCGTCACTCGATGCGCTGCTGGCCCAGGCGCAGGCGCAGCATCCGGTGCTGCGAGAGTTGGAGGCGCGGCGTGCTCTCGCGCAGCGCACCGAGCGTGCCGCGCGCACCGCATGGGTCCCGCCCCTCGAAGTCTTCGGCGGGTACAACGTGCAGACCGGCCCCCAAACCGGTCGCGGCTACGCCGTGGGGCTGGTCCTCGACGTGCCCGTGTTCGACCGTGGCCAGGACGTCCGAGCCCGCGCGTCGGCGGAGCTAGCGCCCCGCGCCGACTACGAGAACGCGCTCGTGTGGTCCCTGCGTTCGACGCTTGCGGCAGCGCGGACGCGGCTCATGGCCGCGCGAGCGGAGCGAGACCTCTTTGCCGCCGCCGCCGATCCACACGCCGACGTGCTCCTTCGCGCCGCGGCCGCCGGCTACCGCGAGGGCGAGCGCAGCCTGGTCGAGCTCCTGGATGCGCGCCGCGCGGCGTTGGAGGTAGCCCACCGAAAGCTCGCGCTAGACGTCGCGACCCGGCTGGCCGACATCGAGCTTCGACGGGCGACGGGAGATCTATGAGACTCCTGCTTCCGATCGCGCTACTCGTGTGCGTCGGGTGCCACGAGCACCCGCACCACGACCACGAGCACGGTGGGGACCACGAGCACGGTGGCGACCACGAGCACGGTGGCGACCACGAGCACGGTGGCGGCCACGAGCATGGTGGCGACCACGACGGCACCGCGGTCAGCGTCCTGGCGTGGAGCGACGACGGGCTCGAGCTCTTCGCCGAGCATTCCCCGGCCGTGGTGGGCCACGAGCTCTCGTTCCTCGCGCACATCACGAAGCTCAAGGACTTCTCGGCCGTGGAGACGGAGACGGTTCGGCTCGCGCTCACGGGCCCCGATTCGCTGGACGTCACCGCGCCGATGCTCCGTTCGGGCATCTACCTGCTCGAGGTCGCCCCGCGTGTCGCAGGCACCTACCAAGCAACGTTCTCGGTCGGCGACCTGGGAGTCGTGGGCCCCATCGCCATTGAGATACACCCGACCGAGAGCGACGCCGCCAACGCCGCCCCGGAGGACGAGACCGACGACATTGCCTTCTTGAAGGAGCAGCAGTGGCGCGTTCCCTTTGCCACGGCGTTTGCCGAGAGGGCTCGGGTGCGCCCATCGGTCGAGGTGAGCGGCGAACTGACCGCGCCACCGGGCGGGGTGGCTCAGCTTCCTGCCCCCGTCGCCGGACGCATCGTCGCGCCACCCGGGGGCTTTCCCGCGCTCGGGACGCCCCTCGCGGCGAACACACTTCTCGCCACGCTTGCCCCGACCCCGGGCTCCCCCGAGGAGTCGACGCGCGCCCGGCTCGCAGTGGTCGAGGCCGAGGCGCGCGTCGAAGCGAGCCAGGTGGAAGTCGCCCGTGCGGAGCGACTCCTCGCCGACGAGGCCATCCCCGGTCGGCGTCTCGACGAGGCGCGACGTGAGCTCAAGGTCGCCGAAGCCGGGCTGGAGGCCGCGCGCCGAACCCAGTCGCTCTACGCCGCTGCCCAGCGGGGCCGGGGCCAGGGTTCCTGGCGGGTAACGAGCCCCATCGCCGGCGTGCTCGACGCGGTGGACGTCTCGCCGGGCGAAGCCGTCGACGCGGGCGAGCACCTCTTCCGCGTTGTCGACACGCGGGTGCTTTGGGTGACGGCTTCGCTGCCGGAGGCCTGGGCCGAGGGCTTCGTGCCCGACGCCAACGCCTCGTTTCAGCTTCTCGGGGGTGAGCGTTGGCTCCCCATCGACCTCTCGGGCGACGCGTCCCTCGTCCACGCTTCGCGCACCGTCGACGCGGTCAGCCGGACCGTCCGCGTCGTCTATGCGCTCGGTGCACCCGAGGCCGCGCTACGCGTGGGGGCAGCGGTCAGGGTGCTCGTGCCCACGGGCGAGCCGGTCGAGTCCGTGACCGTCCCCCGAAGCGCCATCGTCGAGATCGAAGGCCGGCAAGTGGTCTACGTGCAGACGAACGGAGAGTCCTTCGAGGAGCGCGCCGTTCGGCCCGGCCCGTACGAGCGCGACCTCGTCGCCATCGTCGCGGGGCTCGAGAGTGGCGAGCGGGTGGTGACGCGGGGCGCGCACCTGGTGCGGCTCGCGGGGAGCAGCGGCGCGGTGGGCCATGGCCACGTGCATTGAGGCGTCGCGCACATGATCGACGCGATTCTCCGCGCCTCCCTCGGCCATCGGGCGGTCGTGCTGGTCCTTTCCGCGTTGCTCCTCGCGGTGGGCACGTACCGGCTACGCGGCATGCGAGTCGACGTCTTTCCCGACCTCAGCGCGCCGCGCGTCACGCTCGTGACGGAGGCGGCGGGGCTCGCGCCGACGGAGGTGGAGCAGCTCATCACCTTCCCTCTGGAGACCACCGTCCAGGGCATCGCCGGCACGCGACGCGTTCGCTCGGCCTCGGCCGCCGGGATCTCCATCGTATGGGTCGAGTTCGACTGGGACACGCCGGAGCCTCTGGCTCGGCAGCGCGTGATGGAGCGCCTGCCCGAGGCGGCAGCGCGGCTGCCACCCGAAGCCGAAGCGCCTGTCCTCGCGCCGCCTTCGTCGGTCATGGGCGAGATCGCCTTCGTGGCGCTCACGAGCGAGGCCCTCGCGCCAATGGAGCTTCGGCGCATCGCCGAGCGCGACGTACGCCGGCGCCTGCTCGCGGTGCCGGGCGTATCTCAGGTGGTCGCTCTCGGAGGCGAGGAGCGCCAGTACCAGATCCTCCTCGACCCCCAGCGGCTACGGCGCTTCGGTTTGACGGGCACGGAAGTCGCCCGCGCGATCGAACACGGCAGCCGGAATGCACCCGGTGGCTACGTGGTCGAAGCCGGCCAGGAGTCCGTCGTGCGTGTGCTGGGTCGCGCGAGGGGTGAGGCGGAGCTGGCCGCGATCCGCGTCGCCTCGCGGGACGGCGTTCCCGTGCGCGTGGACGATGTCGCCAACGTGCGCGTGGGTCCCGCGTACCGCCGCGGCGCGGGCAGCTTCAACGCCCGCCCGGCGGTCGTGCTGAGCATCGTGCGCCAGCCCGAGGCGGATACGCTGGCGACGACCCGGCTCGTCGACGAAGCGCTCGACGCTCTCGAGGCCGGGCTCGGGGCGCGCGGCGGCACGCTCGAGCGAGCGCTCCTCCGCCAGTCCACCTTCATCGAGACCGCGCTCGCCAACGTCTACGACGTGCTTCGGGACGGCGCCTTTCTGGTCGCGCTGATCCTGGTGCTCTTCCTCTGGCACCCAGGCGCGACGGTGGTGAGCGTACTGGCGCTGCCCCTTTCGATGCTGAGTGCGACGTTGGCGCTCGAAGCTCTCGGCTTGAGCCTCGACACCATGACGCTCGGAGGGCTGGCCATCGCCATCGGCGAGCTCGTCGACGATGCGATCATCGACGTCGAGAACATCGCGCGACGGCTACGAGAACGCGCCGCGGAGCCGGCAAGCGAGCGACGACCCGTGCTCATGACGGTGCTGGAGGCCTCCCGCGAGATCCGGGCGTCCATCGTGAGCGCGACGGCCGTGCTGTTGCTCGTCTTCACGCCGCTGCTCTTTCTGGGCGGCATCGAAGGCCGCCTCCTCCGTCCCTTGGCGCTCGCCTACCTGGTGGCCATTCTCGCGTCGCTGGTGGTGGCCATCACGGTCACGCCCGTGCTCGCTTCGTATCTCTTGCCACGTCGTGGCGGCGACGACGCGCCCGTACAGCCGCCGCTCCAGCGCTGGCTGCTCCGCGCATACGCGCCGCTGCTGCGGGCGTCCTTGGCCGCGCCCGGGCGGGTGGCGAGCGCGGCGCTGCTCTTCGTGGTGGCAGGCCTCCTCGCCCTCGCCGGGACCGGGCGGACGTTTCTCCCGAGCTTCAACGAAGGGAGCCTGAACCTCGCGATGGTGCTCCTCCCGGGAACCGCGCTCGAGGAGAGCGACGCCCTCGGACGGCTCGCCGAAGAGGCGCTCCTCGCCGATCCCGCCGTGCTCACGACGACGCGGCGGACCGGGCGCGCCAAGCGCAACGAGCACGTTCAAGGCCCCGAAGCGAGCGAGATGGACGTGCTCTTGCGTCCCGAGGACCCGCGCGACCGCGATGCGTTGCTCCGCGACCTGCGGGACCGGCTGAGCGTCGTGCCCGGCGCGAGCTTCACCTTCGGGCAGCCGATTTCGCATCGCATCGACCACATGCTCTCCGGGCAGCGGACGGCGCTCGCGGTGCGGGTCGTCGGTGAGGATCTCGACGCGGCGCGGCGCACTGCACGCCGGGTCGAAGCCGCGCTCACCGGTGTGCCCGGGCTCGTCGACGTACAGGTGGAGCCGCTCGTCGACACACCGCACCTCGTCGTCGATGTCGATGGGGCCGCGGCGGCGCAGCACGGGCTCTCGCGGGGCGAGGCCGCGGCGGCGGTCGGGCTCGCGCTTTGGGGACGCGAGGTGGGGCGGGTCTTCGAGGACGGCACTTCCACGGCCGTCGTGGCCCGCTACGAGGACGCGGCCCGGGCGAACCAGGACCAACTCCGGGAGCTGCGGGTGCCGACGCCCGCAGGCGCGTCCGTACCGCTCACGGCCCTCGCCGACGTCCGCCGCGACCGGGCTCCCAACTACGTGCTCCGCGAGAACGCCCGCCGTCGCGTCGCGGTGACGGCCAACGTGGAGGGTCGGGATCTGCGCAGCGTCGCCCAGGACATGCGGGTGGCCGTGGCGGCTTCGGTGGAGGTGCCGGCGGGCCTTCGCATCGAGTACGCCGGGCAGTTCGAGCAGGAGGAAGAGGCGACCCGGCGCCTCACGCTCTTGGGGCTGCTCGTCGTGCTCGGCATCGTGCTGATCGTGGGCGGCACGCTGCGCAGCCTGCGCCGCACGGCCATCGTGCTCAGCAACCTGCCTCTCGCGCTGGCCGGAGGGGTCGTAGGCGTCTACCTGGCGGGCGGGGTGATGAGCGTGGCCACGACCATCGGCTTCATCACGCTTTTTGGCATCGCGACGCGAAACGGGATCCTCTTGGCCACCCGCACCGCGGATCTCGAGGCGCAAGGGCACGTCCTGGAAGAGGCGGTCGACGTCGCCGCACGTGAACGGCTGGCGCCGATTCTGATGACGGCGCTCACCGCTGCGCTCGGGCTGCTACCCCTCGCCATCGCGCTGGGCCAGCCCGGAGCCGAGATCCAGGCACCGATGGCGCTGGTCATCGTAACGGGCCTGACGAGCTCGACGGCGCTGAACATGGTGGTCGTGCCGGCGCTGCTCGCCCGCTGGGGCGGAGCCCCATCCCGCTGAGCCCGGCGCGGCGAGTGCTTCGACGTCCGGACGTCGTTCGCAGGGCCAAACCAGCGGAGCAGGTTCCCGCGGGGAACCGTCCACGTGGCCACGTGGCCTGCAAACGGCGTTGGCACCCCCGACACGATTCGAACGTGTGACCTTCAGCTTAGGAAGAGGAGGCCACGCGCTGCATTCTCGGGAGCTTGCGCCGTCGGTACGGGGGCGTTCCGCGGCCACCAGAAACCCGACAGCGGTAGCACCCTCGGTCTAACGTGTGATTTCACGCCCCTAGCGGCCGGGGGACCGCCCCGACTAGAACGGTTCGGATGCGGGTCTTCATCGTCGCGACGAAAGCCGTGCACCGGAAGGTGCTCTTCGATCGCGTCGAGGCCATGGGGCACGACGTCGTTGGTATGGCCCGGGCGCTCTTCGAGGTCGAGAGGCGGATGGAGAGGCTCGACCCGCCCGATGCCTTCCTCACCGACCACATGCTGCCGGACGGCTTCGGCAGCGCCATCGCGGAGATCGTCCCCTCGACGCCGATCCTCGCCATCCTCCCGCGCCGCATGGAGCTCACCGAGGACGAGCGCCTGCTCTACGCCGGAGTGATCCAGCGGCCCTTCGACCCCATGACGCTGATGGCCTCGCTCGAGGCGATGAGCCTGTGGACCGAGACCGGCTCGGACCACAACTTCGGCGACAGCTAGGCCGAGGCCGGCGGCAGCGGCCCGGGGGCTTGCTCGGGCTCGGCCTCGTTCAGGCGCAGCGGCTCGAGCGTGACGACCGCGGCCTTGCCCGTCTCGAGGACCCTGAGGCCGGCCGCGCGTGCGGTCTCCATCGCGCGGACCATCTCGCGCTCCGGGGCGACCCAGACCTGCTGGGACCGCTCCTTGTTGCGCGTCGGCCAAGGCGTGAAGCGGATCTCCATTCGGCCGCCGTGGAAGTGGATCGCGACCTCGTCGTTGAAGGCCTCGTGCGCGCGAACCAGCGAGCGGAGCGCGAGCGCCGTGCGCCCCGCGACGACCCCCGCCGGCGTCCCTTCCACCGTCACATCGAGGACGGCGGCCCAGCGCCCGGCTTCCTCGGCGAGCGGCACGCGTGCGGGCACGAGGCCGGCCGTCTCGAGCATGTCGTAGGCGGGGGGCATGCGCGCCGTCACCTCGCCGGCAGTGTCGCTCGGGACGCCCGCGAGCAGGGCGAGCTCCTGGGCGACGCCCATGAACTCGCGGAGAGCGACCTCGTACTCCTGCTGTTGGATCGCCTGGAGCGCGTGCTCGCGCTTCGAACTCTGGCGGTCCCACCGCAGCACCACGAAGACGACCAAGCCGAGCATGAGCATGGTCGACGGGAGAACGATCGGCGTCATCCCCGAGCTCGCCAGGACCTGTGCACGACGCTCAGCGTGACGAAGAGCGCGGCCTGGATCCAGACGATCTCGGCCCATATCTCCCCGAGCGCGATGTCGGCTCCGAGGACCTCGGCACCGGCAGCCAGCCCGACGCTCCAGTCGAAGGCGGCGAAGGCGAGTAGCGAGAGGTCGGCAGCCTTCGGCGTGGTGATCGCAAGCCGGATGGGCTTCAGGTAGGCATGGCCGACGGCCACGGAGGCCAGCAGCTGCGCTCCCGTCCATGCCACCTGACGGCCCACGGACGAGCCGGAAGCAAGCCCGGCAGCGGCCCCGATCACGGCCCCTGCTGCGATGACGGCGACGTGCTCCCTGCTCCGAAGGCGGGTCCACAGCACCCACGCCAGAGCGAAGAACGCGAGGAACGTGGACAGGTACTTGAGTACGTCCGGAGTCGCCGAGAGCCGGCCGACCAGGGAGGCCGCCAGCAGCGTCGCCATGTACGGGAGGAGCCGGCGCCGCCCGTAGGCGACGTCGGCGGCGAGCAGGAGCCCGAGG
>JBCDGX010000008.1:0-25043 GCA_038750805.1 Myxococcota bacterium | reverse complement strand
GGGGCCGCCCGCGTCGACGTTCGTGCCGGCGTCGGGGTCGATCGGAACGTCACCGGTCCCCGGCGCGCCGCACGCCCACGAACCGAGGAGGAGGCAGGCGAGGGTGACGAGGCCGCGGCGCACAGGTGGAGCCTAACGAGGACATACCGGGCGTTCAACGGCGGAGGCCCGCCTCATCCCGCGCGTCTCTCCGCCCGTCCTTGCCTCCCGCCGCCGCGCGGCCTAAGGGTCGCCGCCATGGCCGCTACCCTCGCCGAGTTCCTGCCGCGCGTCCGCGCGCAGGTGGACGCCAAGCTCACGACGTACATGGACGCCAAGCTCGCCGAGGCGCGTGTGCTCTCGCCGGGGAGCATCGAGCTCGTCGAGGGCATCCAGGCGCTCACGCTGCGGGGCGGCAAGCGCTTCCGGCCGGTCGTGCTCTCGGCGGCGACGGCCTGCGTGGCGCCGGACAAGCCCCTCGAGGACACCATCGCCGCGGGTGCGGCTCTCGAGCTGCTCCAGAGTTACCTCCTCATCCACGATGATTGGATGGACCAGGATCTGGAGCGCCGCGGCGGCCCCGCCGTGCACGCGGCCTTCCGCCAGCGCCACGAGGAGCACCTCGCCGACAGCCTGGCCATCCTCGCGGGCGACCTCGCGAGCGCCTACGCCTTCGAGCTCGTCCTCGAGGCGCCCTTCCCCGCGGCGCGCCAGCGGGACGCCTTCGACGCCTTCCTTCAGATCCAGAAGGAGGTCTTCTTCGGGCAGCACCTCGACATCACGGCCAACGCCGACGTGTCGAAGATGCACGACCTGAAGACCGGCTCCTACACGGTGCGCGGCCCGCTCATCCTCGGGGCGCTGCTCGCCGACGCCGACGAGGCCGCGATGAATGCCTTCCTCGCCTACGGGAACCCGCTCGGCGAGGCCTTCCAGCTCGCCGACGATCTCCTCGGCACCTTCGGCGACCAGGGCGCCACCGGGAAGCCCGGCAACGACCTCCGGAACGGCAAGCGCACCTGCCTCGTGAGCGAGGCCGAGAAGCTCCTCCCCGCCGGCCAGCGCGACGCCCTCGACGCGGTGATGAGCGGCTCGGACCGCTCCGAGGCGACCCTCGCGGCCGCCGGCCGCCTGCTCATCGAGAGCGGCGCGAAGGCCAACGTCGAGGCCCGTCTCCAGGAGCTCCTCGCCGCGGCCCACGGCGCCCTCGACGCGGCGCCCTTCTCGGCCGAAGGCGTGACGCTCCTGAAGGGCATCGCCGACCGCCTCGCCGTCCGCTCGTCCTAGATCGTCAGGCGAGCGTGCCCTCGATGCCGAGGTGGAGGATGCGGGCGCCGCTCGAGGCCACGGGGTTCGTGCTCTTGCCGACCACCACCCCGGCCTCCGGCGCCCGGTAGGTCCGGAGGAGCCCGCCCCAGGGATCGGCGAGGGTCGCCACGGCCTCGCCGGCGGCGACCCGAGCGCCGAGCCGCGCCTGCACCTCGAGGAAGCCCCCTTCGTCGGTGAAGAGCCAGTAGCTGCTCGTGCACTCGATGGGCGTCCCGAGCGCCGTCTGCGCGGCCGGGGGCAGCATGCCGAGCAGCTCGAGCCCGTCGCGGATGCCAATGCGCGAGGCGCGGACCTTCTCGCGGTCGACGGTCTGCGGGTCCCCGATCTCCACGGTGATCGCTGCCGCGCCCTCGTCGGCCACCGTGGAGCGCAGCGTCCCGTCGGCGCCCGCGTTGTGCACGATGATCTCCGGCCCGATGGCCCGGGCCAGCCGCGCCGTCTCCGGGTGGCGCATGTCCGCCCGCACGTAGAGCGTGTTCACGCGCCCGAAGCTCGCCGTGTGCAGGTCGATCAGCACGTCGAGGCTCGCGAGGATCCGCGTCTTCAGTCGGTGCGCGTACACGGACGACTCCCGGCCCCGGGCCCGGCCCGGCATCACGCGGTTCAGGTCCGCGGCGTCCGGGAGCGAGCGGTCGTGCCGGAGGTACCCGGGCACGTTGACGATGGTCGCCCCGACGAGCGTGCCCTTCAGCTCCGCCGGGTCGATGCGCCGGAGCAGCCGATGGATGGTGGGGATGCCGTTCAGCTCGTTCCCGTGGACCGCGGCCGTGAGCCCCACCGTCGGCCCCTCGTGCGCGCCCTTCAGCACGATGACGGGGACCCGCACGGGTTGGCTCGTCCCGTCCGTCACGAGCGCGACGGCGAGGTGGTGCCTTCCCGGCGCGAGCGCGGACACGTGGAGCGCGTCGACCTCGGTCGCGGCGCCTCGCGGGTGCTTCTCGATCCAGGACGGGTCCATCGCGCCGCGTGAGGATAGCGCCGGGAGACCCGAGGCGCGGTGAGCCGAGGACGGCGCCGGGAACCCACGGCGCTTCGGGGTGTCCCGAGAAGCATGCCCACGGACACCCTCCAAGCGCCCCGGCGCCGCGTGCTCTCGGCCGCGCAGCGCGTCGCCATCCGTCGCGCGACGCGCGTCCGCGCGCCCGATCCGAGCGAGACCGACGACGAGCTGAACGTCGTGCCCTTCCTCGACGTGGTGGTGAACCTGATCATGTTCCTGCTGATGAGCATGGGCAGCGTGGCCTTCCTCGCGGAGGTCCCGGCGCGGCTGCCGAGCTACGGCGAAGGGCCGGGCGAAGCAGGCTTTCAGCTCGTCGTCACGGAGGCGGGCTTTCACCTCAGCGGGCCGGAGGGCCTGCTCGCGCCCGACTGCGCGTCCCCGGCGATGGGCGGGCCAACGGTCCCGCGGCACGCCGGTCGCTACGACCTCGGCGCTCTCCGGGCGTGCGCGGCGCGGGCGGCCGGGACCGCGGGCGGACGCATCACGCTCTCGGCGGATCCCCTCGTGCCCTTCCAGACGGTCGTCCAGGCGATGGACGCCGTGCGCGTCACGCCGAGCGGGCGGCCGCTCTTCGACGACGTCGCCCTGGCCGCCGGCGTGCGCTGAGCCTCAGGGACGCGCCGCGTCGTCCGGGACGATGGCGCCGCCCGCGACGTGGAAGTCCACGCGGCCCTCGTCCAGGAGGATGAACTCGGGATGGGTCGTCGTCAGGAAGACCTGTCCTCCGAGCGTCGCGAGGAGCTCGAAGAAGCGCCGGTTCCGCGAGCGGTCGAGCTCGCTCGACACGTCGTCCAGCAGAAGGATGGGGACGCGACCCGTACGTTCGGTCAAGAGATGCAGCTCGGCCACCTTGAGGGCCAGCACGATGGCCCGCTGCTGCCCCTGCGAGGCATGGTGCCGGGCGCCCTGCCCCCGCACCTCGAGGGCGAGGTCGTCGCCATGAGGCCCCGCGCCCGTGAAGCCGCGCGCCCGGTCCTTCCGGTAGTCGCGCGCGAGCGCTGCGCGGATGGCGTCCGGATTCGGAGCGACCTTCGGGGCGTAGCGGACGGCCAGGGGGAGCTCCTGGCCGGCGACCTCGCGGAAGGCCCGCTCCGTCCGCGGCGCCAGATCCTCCACCATGGCCGCCCGGGCCTGCCCGACGATGGCGCCGGCCTGCGCGAGCACCTCGTCGTAGACGCGGATCTGCCGCGGGTCCGCGTCCTCGTCCTTGAGCAGCCGGTTCCGACTCCTCAGCGCCTTCACGTAGCTCTGGAGCGTCGCGCCGTAGGTCGCGTCGAGCTGCTCGAGGATGCGATCGAGGAGCGCCCGCCGCGGGTCCGGGGGCCCGCCGGCGAGGGCGAGGTCTCCGGGATGGAAGAGCACGACCTGAAGAGCCTGATGCCAGGCGCCGAGGGTCCGCGGCCGCTTCCCGTCGAGCTGGACCTTGCGTGGTGTGCCCCGACCGAGCGCGATGCGGAAGCGTCGGGGAGCCGCGTCTCCGCTCACCCGCGCGTCCAGCGACGCCACGTCCTCGCCGAGGCGGACGAGGTCGTCGGTCCGGGCGCCGCGAAAGCTCCGGAGCGCGCCGAGGTAGGCGAGGGCCTCGAGGAGGTTCGACTTCCCGGCGCCGTTGTCCCCGTGCACCACGTTGAAGGCCGGGCCCGGGCGAAGCTGCACGGGCGCGAGGTTGCGCCAGCCGCGCAGCGCGAGCGCCTCGACCCGAAGCGGGCGTGCGCTCACCGGCCGAACCGCAGCTTCTCGCGGTAGCGCCGGAGGCGCTCTTCCGGGCTCACGCCGTCGTCCGGCGGCGCCGGGGGGATCGCGTGGATCTCGACGCGCGTGCGCCGGTTCGACGCGGGCACGATGGATACGTCGAGGCGCACGGCGAGCTCGTCGCGCACCCCATGGGGCACGGCGCCGCGGTAGATGGCGCCATCGCCCACGGGCTCGACGGCGCCCGTGAAGAGGCGCGGTCCGAAATAGGCGACGAGCTTCGCGCGCGGCACGCGGGTCTCGAAGCTGTGGTGGCGCTCGCGCCGGTGAATCAGCTTGAGGCCGCGCGGGAGCGTGAGGCCGGCGATGATCTCGTCGCTCTCGAGGAGCTTGCCCTGAGCGTCGTAGAGCGCGTCCGGCCCGGGCTCCCGGGGCCCCGTCGGGGCGGCGGCTTCGGTCGCCGGGCCCGTGGGCGCCGGCGGGGTGACGACCCGGTCCCCACACGCCGAAGCGCCGAAGGCGATCAGGAGCGCGAGGACCCGGCGGGGCGACATGGGGTGGAGCATGCGACGCGCGTCGCGCGGCGTCGACCTTCGCGGCCGACGCCGCCGCTCACTCGACGATGCCGAGGAAGGCCCGCTCCGTGGTGAAGGAGACCGGCGCCGGAAGCTCCCGGGCGAACTCCTCGACGGAGCCGCCCATGGCGTTGCCCGTCGAGCCGCCGGAGAGCTGCGCGACGAGCTGGAAGCTCGGCTCCGCCACCTGCCGCATGCGCACCGTCTGGCGCGTCCCGACGTAGGGATCGGTCTCACTCACCTCGTCGCGGAGCGAGCAGTTCGGACGCTCCGTGACCGACACACCCAGCACGAGCCGGTTGTCGAGGTCCGGGCTGATGGTCGGGTCGATGTTCGTCACGTCCTGGACGCCCGAGCCGGCGTTCGACTCGAGGGCCGGCGCCGGGTCCGTGCTGCCGTCCGGATCGGCGTCGATGTAGTCGACGCCCCAGATGCGGCTGAAGCCGAACTCGCAGGCGTTCGTAACGTCCGTGACGCTCGTGAAGGTGCCCCAGAAGACCTCCCCGTTGAAGAGCTCGAGGGGGCCCGTGACGAGCTCCCCGGGCTCGAGCGTGACCTCCCAGTTGAGCCGCGCTTGCACGTCGAGCACCTCGCCCGTCGACGGGTTGAAGGTGAGCTCCTCGGTGAGCGAGGTGACCCGGTTCTGGGCCAGGGAGTTCTCGAGGCGATCGATGTTGCCCGTGCCCTGCAGGATCACGACCTTGCCCTCTTCGTCGGTGCTGAGCACCGGGGGACCGAAGGAGGGCTGGCCGGCCGCGTAGCCGAGTCCGTGGAACATGTCGTAGAAGGCCACGGCCTCCCAGTTCGACGGATCCGGGTCGGACATGTCGAGGCGCCAGATGACGCCGTCCGCGTCGTTCGCGAAGGCGCGCGTCGCGATGTTGCCGGTGTCGCCGGGGAAGGCGGAGATGCTGCCGACGAGCGGCGCCGGGAAGGTGTTTTCGTCCCACTCGCGGATGACGGCGCCGGTCGCGATGTCGAGCACCACGAGGCCGCGGCCGACGTTCGGCTCCCAGCAGCGCCGGTTGGTGCGCGGAGGGGAGCCGCGCACGGGCGTGAGGCCGACGGCGTCGCCGGTCACCGAGCAGGAGGGCGAGGTCTCGACGATGCCGTCGCCGTCGAGGTCGATGCCCCCGCTCGTGAGGTCCTGCTCGCCGCGACCGCCCGGGAGGAGCACGACGCCGCGCTCGTGGGTGACGCCGTTGAGCTCGATGCGCACCTGCGCGATGGCGGGCTCGCCGTAGGTCTCGCCGAAGATGGTCGGGTCCGCGTACTGCCAGAGGAACTCGGGTCGGAGCGGGTCCGTGACGTCCATCGCGAAGAACACGGAGCCGCCCTGGCGGAGGCCGGAGACGAGCACCGTGCGGTAGGCGTCGCCGCTCGGCGTCTCGCCGATGAGCCGCGCGTCGAAGACGTCGCGCACGATGGGCGTCGCGTCGGCCATGGCCCGCGGCGCGACCTGCGCGTCGTCGAGGAGCTGAATGAGCGCCGGCGGCACGAAGCCCCAGAGCTCGGTGCCCGCGTCGAAGGTCTGCCCGGCGAAGTCCGGATCCGTCGAGGGCACCGTGTAGTCGTCGGTGACGAAGGCGTGCATGACGCCGTCGTTGCTGCCGACGTAGGTGATCGCCGGACGCTCGGCGACGCGCTCGCGGAAGGCGTTGTAGTCCTCGTCGGCGATGTCGAGGCTCGGCGGGCCGATGATGACCGGCGACGAATGCACGATGGCGCCGAGGCGCCGCCCCTCGCGGATCGTGCCCGTGCGGCCCTGCAGCCAGTCCATCGTGTCCGAGGCCTGCTGCAGCCGGTCCGCGACGGAGAGGGCCGGGTTCGTGATGCCGAGCACCTCCGGCGTCACCGCGAGGTTGTCCCGGCTCAGCGCCTCGAAGTCGAGGCCCGTGCGGAGCGGGTCGCTGAGCAGGCCGGCGGACGGGATGGGCGGCGTGGGCGAGCGCACCGCCAGGTCGTTCAAGCCGTCGCCGTAGAAGGTCTCGTAGGGGCTGACCGTGGGCGAGAAGACCGTCAGGAGCCGGCGCGCTTCGCTGCCGGAGCCGGGCACGCTCGACTGGAGGTTGAGCACGGTCTGGAAACGGTCCGTGTCGAGCACGGGCTGCTCCTCGACGTCGAGGCCGTCGCACTCGAAGCGCCGGCGCTCGAGCACGCCGGTCCAGGGCTCGCCGGCGACGCGCGCGATGTTGAAGCCCGTGTTGATCTGGATCTGCCGGCCGAGCGTGCTCGTCGCCGCGCCCGTGTTGGCGAAGGCCGGCTGCGTACGCGAGGTCGTGCCCGGCGCCGCCTCGTCGAGGATGGACGAGAGCGCGGAGATGAGCGAAGGCCGGTCGTCGGCGAAGAGCGCGGTCCCCGTGCCGCCGGCGTCGGCGATGGCGTTGAGCTCCGCCACCGTGTCGATGGCGCGCTGGCGGCACTCGTCGCCGATGGTGCCCGCCGGGCAGTTGTCGCCGTTGACGTTGAAGCCGACGACGTAGAGGCCCTCGATGTCGTCGTCCGCGAGGAGCCGCGCGGCCGTGTTCACCGGCGTGTCGTAGGGGCAGCCGAGCTCGCCCACGCCGTTGCCCATGGCCTCGCAGTTCACGTCCGCGTCGCGCATGTCGGCGCTCGGCTTTCCGTCCGTGAGCAGGATGGCGTAGCGCGTCCGGCAGGCGTTGTAGGGGTCACCGGCCGCGCCGGCGCCGGCGATGGGCCGCACGTCGCCGTCGTTGTCGAAGTAGAAGCTGAGGTCCTCGAGCATGCCGGCGATGGGCGTCGCGCCCGTGGGGCGAAGCGCCGGGTCGAGGAGCGACTGCTGGATGATCTGGTTGACCGTCTCGACGTCGTCGACGCCCTCCTGGCCCACGCTGATCAGCGACCCACCGTCGGCCCGGTAGGTCCGCATGCCGTTGTTGATCATGTAGGGCTCGCCGCAGCCCGGGAAGCTGAAGGGCCGCGCCTCGCCGTAGGAGAAGGTGCCCGACTGCTCGTCGTCCTCGCCGATGCGCGGGAGAAAGACCGCGCGCGGGATGAGCTGGTTGTTGATGTCGAGGAAGGTGTCGCCGGTGTCGAAGGTCATCAGACCGAAGCGCACGCGCTCCCGGTAGATGTCGAGGATGCCGTCCTGCTCCTGGCAGAGGCCGTTGGTCACGCCGTCCGCGGAGGAGCAGGTGAGGCCCGTCGGGCAGTCCGAGTTCGAGAGGCAGTCGATGCCCTCGGCCGCGACGTGGTCGAAGGGGTCCGTGTAGTCCGGCTGGCCGACGTAGGAGGGCGAGTTCCGGTCCTCGATGCGGCACTGGTAGTCCGAGATGGTGCCCGTGAGCGCCTCCACGATGGTCCACCAGCGGCTCCGCTCCGGCGCCGAGAGGCCGCAGTTCGGGAGGCAGTTCCGGCAGTAGATATCCGTCGGGTCGCACTCGCAGCCCCCGAGGGACTGCATGGACGCCGACGTGTCCACCATGAGCGTCACCACCGGGGGGATGTTCCGGATGTCCGCCGCCTGCGCCGAGGCTTCGCTCGGCCCCGCGATACCCGCGAAGGCCGCCGCGAGGGCGAGCGCGCGAACGATCGTTCGGTTGAGTGGCATGTTCATGGCGTACATTCCGGTTGGAGAGCGCATCATCAGAGACCCATCGGACCGGCGCGCCCATAGGCGCGGGAGTCGCTGCTGACTTCGTAGAAGGGACGACCGTCGGGGGTCGGCGCGGCGGGGAGCCCGGGCACGTTGGCCCGGCCGCGCGCCGTGTAGGTCGCGTTCAGGTAGACGAGCTCGCTCCGGCCATCGGCGGGCGCGCCGGGGATGGGCTTCGTCGTGCGGTAATCGTCGTACACGTCGACCGTGTAGGTCGGGACGTAGGGGGTGTGGGCGCCGAGGGCCGCGGCGTTCGCGTCGGGGTCCGTGACCGTGCCCATGAAGGCGAGGGCGAAGTCGCCGGGGTAGAGCCGGTAGGCCCGCTTGCCCGGGAGCATGGGAGGCTCGAAGTTCCCGAGGTCGAGGGCCGTGGCGCCGCCCTGGAGCTGCGTCGTGCGGTCCATGGCCTGGTTCAGGCCGCTCGCCCGGAACTGGTCGGTCCAGCCGAGCGCCGCCGTCGCGCCGCTGACGCCGACGTACTCGGTCTGCATGGCCTGGCGGAGGTGGCCGGCCGCGCGGATCTCGAAGGTCGTCGAGTGCGCCGCGTAGATGCCCGTCGCCGTGCCCATCAGGAGTACGAGCATCACCACGAGCATGGCCGCGCCCTCCCGGTGCGCGCGGGCGCGCTGGCGGAAGGAGCCGCGGAGCGAGGGGCGAGATGGCGGGGTGGGGGGCATGGCGATCACGGGGCGACGTTGGCGAGGAAGACCTCGCTGCGAATGCGGCGGACGCGGGCGGCGGCGTCGATGGCCGGGTTGACCTGGTAGCGGGTGAGGGGGCCGTCGACGGCGGGATCGCGCGCGCGGCCGAGGGGCCGGAAGCCCGGGTCGGCGTCCGGGGTGCGGGCGGCGATGTCGACGATGACGGAGCGGACGCGCTCGGGCGTGGCGGCGAGGAAGGCCTGGGCGCCCTGCGTGTCGTCGAGGAGCACGAGGTTCGGCGCGCCGGCGAAGGGCGGGCCAGGCCGGTTGTCGACGACGAAGGCGAGGGAGAAGTTGGCGACGAACTCGAGGATCACGCGCTCGGTGCCGGCGATGGGCGTCCGCGCGGCGTCGAAGAGCACCTCTTCGCGGATGAGCACCGAGTTCACGATGCCCCGCGCCGCGTCCGTGGCCGTGACGAGCGCGGCGAAGCGCGGGTCCGCCGTGGGGTCGACGACCGAGTATTGGATGCGCGAGAGCGGCGCGACGGTGGCGCCCTGGAGATCGCCGCAGTTCGGGTTCTGCGGCGTCGCGGGATTGAAGCTGACGAGCTGCGCGGCGCCGACGCTCGCCGTGATGGCCGTGAAGAAGTGGTTCCCGGCCGTGGTCTCGATGTGGAGGATCCGGTTCGGGTTGAAGACGTTCTGGAAGTAGTCCGGGTCGTAGGCGTTCGCCGTGAAGCCGCCGCCGCCGCCCGCGATCTCCGGGGCGCCGAAGCTCCGGCGGAAGGCCTGCCAGCCCTGCTGGACGATGACGCCGTTGTTCGCGGCGCTCGAGGGACGCGCGAGGTAGCCGTCGCTCGTCGCGTAGTTGCCCGAGAGGACGAGCTCGTCGGCCTCGACGGCGTTCAGCGCCGCCTCCGGGAGCGCCGCCGTGTACACGCCATCCTGGTACTCGACGGCGGCGAAGTTGAAGGCCGCGTTCACGCAGGACTGCTCCGTCGCCGTGTTCGCCGCGCCGAAGAAGCCGGCCCGCGAGATGTCGCGCCGGATCTGCTCCATGGCCATCCGAACGCTCGTTTGGGTCTGCGCGACGCGCTGCTGCTCGTTGAAGTGCCGCGAGGTCTCGGCGCTGATGAGGTAGGTCGCGCTCACCGCGATGAGCCCGGCGACGAGCGCCGTCATGAGCTCGAGGAGCGTGAAGCCGGCTTCGCTGCGGCGGCGCTGGCGGCGCATCATTGCTGCCTCCAGCGGAGCAGGGTGGAGGTCTCGATGGACCGGAGCGGCGTGTCCTCGAGGGGACCGTCGAGGTCCGCGACCACGTCGGGCTCGTTGCCGAGGCCGCAGTTGGCGGCGATCTGCGCCTGCCCCGTGTCGTCCCACCAGGTGCGCACGTCGGCGCGGATCATCTCGTTGGGGATGACCCAGGTGAGGCGCACGAGCGTGCAGTAGCGGGCCTGGAGGCCGATGCCGCCGGCGTTCTGCGCGTCGGCGCCGGTCCAGCCCGCGCCAGGGTCGACGCCGAGCTCCGAGCCCGCGGGGAGCCCGCCGACGTTCACGCAGCCCGGCCCCGCGACCTGCGGCACGAACCAGTTCGAGGCCTGCCCGACCACGGCGGCCGGCGCGTTCGAGAGCCAGCAGGTGTTGGCGAGGCCGCCCGCGGCGTTGGTCGTCCAGCCGATGGAGTCCGTGCGGAGGCGCTCGGTCCAGGTGCGGGCGACCTGCGTCGCCGTGGTGATGCGGCGCCCCTGGACGTTGCCCTGCACCGTCGCGCGGACGAGGCCCATCAGGCCCACCGCGCCGATCGCGAGCACGGTGATGGCCATCATCACCTCGATGACCGTGAAGCCGGCCCGCCGCTCTTCGCTGCGCCGCACCGTCATCGCTGAATCCGGGCGTCGCTGCCCATGGGGAAGGCCACGCGGCGGACCACGCCGACGGCCGTGCCGTCCGTGTCCTGCATCGCGACGGTCATGACCACGGCGCCGGCGCCGGGGTTGTTGGGGGTGAAGTTCAAAAAGCCCGCGTCCGTGGGCCGCTGCATGATGCCCGTCGGCTCGTAGCAGAAGGACCCGAAACCGACGGCGGGCGGGGTGATCTGGAGCCGCATTGAGCTCCCCCCCTCGACCGCCTCGGCGTCGACGAGCTGCCGGCAGTTCGGGTTGAGCGCGCAATCGAGGGGCGCCGAGAGGGCCCCCCAATCGACGTTCCGGCACACGTTCGTCGTGCCCCGCCAGAGGAAGTAGCGGCCGCGCCCGCCAGCCCCGGCCGCGTCGAACTGCAGCAGGTGCGCCCGGCCCGTCGCCGCGGCGATGGCCCGGCCCTCCCGGGCGATGCGGACGATGTCGTAGGCGAGCTCGGCCTGGCGGTTCGAGGCGATGGCGTCCCGGATGGACGGCGCCGCGATGCCGATGGCCATGCCGATGATCGCGACCACGACCATCAGCTCGAGGAGCGAGAACGCGTCCTCTCGACGCGTGCGCGTCGGCCGGCGGGGGTGGTGGTGGGCGCACCGGGGCATGGCGGGTCCACCGGCCTGCAAGGCGCGTTCCCCCGCCTCGGGGGGGCCTGCAGGCGGGTTTCGTTCAATCATTTCGGATCCTTCGGGCCGGTTCGAACCGCACTGGATGCGGAGATGAGAAAAAATTTCCAGGCAGGCGCGAAGGACCTCGGCGGCTCGAGTGCCGGCGCGACGCGCTGCGTGACCTATGCTCCCGATTCCGTGGCGAAGCGCGACTATTACGAGGTCCTGGGCGTCGCCCGGGAGTCGACCCCGGACGAGCTCAAGAAGGCGTATCGGCGCCTCGCGCGAGCGCTGCACCCGGACCGTAACCCGGACGACCCCGCAGCCGAGGAGGCCTTCAAGGAGGCCAGCGAGGCCTACCGGGTGCTCTCGGACGCCGAGCAGCGCCGCCGCTACGACCGGCAGGGGCACGCCGCCTTCGAGAGCGGGCAGGGCTTCGACCCGGCGGACCTCGGCGGCCTCGGCGACATCCTCGACGGGCTCTTCGGCGAGGTCTTCGGGGCGCGCCGTCGCCGCCGGAGCGGCCGCGACCTGACCTTCGACCTGGAGATCGACTTCGTCGAGGCCGCGCTCGGGACGACCAAGTTCATCGAGGTCGAGCGCCCCGCGCCCTGCGATCGCTGCAAGGGCAGCGGCGCGGAGCCCGGCACGCAGACCCGAACCTGCGAGGTCTGCAACGGCCGCGGGGAGGTCCGGGAGAAGCGCGGCTTCCTCTCGGCCTATCGCACGTGCCAGGCGTGCGGCGGGCTCGGCACGGTGCCCGAGGTGCCGTGCACGAAGCGCGGGGGCGAGGGCATCTTCCGCAAGGTCGAGCGCCTCGAGGTGCGCCTGCCCCCGGGGGTCGAGAACGGCGCCGTGCGGACGCTGCGAAACGCCGGCGAGGCCACGGCCAGCGGCGCCGGCGACCTCCACGTGACCGTGACCGTGAGCCCGCACGAGATCTTCGAGCGCGAGGGCGCCGACGTGCTCTGCACCGTGCCCGTCTCCTTCCCGCAGGCCGTGCTCGGCGCGACCCTCGAGGTGCCCACGCTCGAGGGCAAGGTGCACATGAAGCTCCCGCCGGGGACCCAGTCCGGGAAGGTCTTTCGCCTGCGCGGCAAGGGGATCACCGTCTACGGCGGCATGGGCAAGGGCGACCAGCTCGTCACCATTCTTGTCGAGGTCCCGGAGAAGGTCTCGCGCCAGCAACGCAAGCTCATCGAGGAGCTCGCGGCGGAGCTGGGCGAGGACTCGCTCCCGCAGCAGGCCAGCTTCATGAGCAAGCTGAAGCGGCTCTTCGACTGAGGGCGCGTGGACTCGGACGCGCTCCTCGGCCGCCTCGCGGGCATCGACACGGTCCACGTCGAGGGCCGGGTGACGGCGCTCGTGGGCCTCGCGCTCCGGGCCGTGCTCCCCGGCGCCCGGGTGGGTCAGGTGGTCGACGTGCTGCGTCGCTCGGGTCCCCTGCCCGCCGAGGTGGTCGGCTTCGAAGGCGACCAGGTGCTGCTCCTACCCCTCGGGGACGCCGAGGGCATCGGCCCGGACGATCCCGTTCGCCCGCGCTCCGAGGCGCTGGAGATCCTGGCCGGTGAAGCGCTCCTCGGGCGCGTCCTCGATGGGCTCGGGCGCCCCGTCGATGGCGGGCCGCCCCTCGCGGGCGAGCCCTGGGCGGTGATGCGCCCGCCGCCGGCGCCGCTCGAGCGCCCGCGCATCACGGCGCCGCTCACGCTCGGTGTGCGCGTGCTCGATGCCCTGCTCACGGTCGGCGAAGGCCAGCGCGTCGGGCTCTTCGCCGGCTCGGGCGTCGGCAAGAGCACGCTCCTCGGGCAGATCGCTCGCTACGCCGAGGCCGACGTCTTCGTGGTCTGCCTCATCGGTGAGCGCGGGCGCGAGGTGCGGGCCTTTCTCGAGGACGCGCTCGGGGACGAGGGGCGGCGACGAAGCGTCGTGGTGTGCGCGACGAGCGACGCCCCGGCGCTGGTCCGGCTGAAGAGCGCGTGGGTGGCGACGAGCCTCGCCGAGCACTTCCGCGACGCGGGCAAACGAGTCGTTCTCCTCAGGGACAGCGTGACCCGCGTCGCCCGGGCGGGGCGCGAGGTGGGGCTCGCGGCCGGGGAGCCGCCGGCCCGCCGCGGCTACCCGCCGAGCGTCTTCGCGGCGCTGCCGGCGCTCCTCGAGCGGAGCGGCACCAGCCCCGCCGGCTCGATCACCGCGTTCTACACCGTGCTCGTCGAGGGCGGGGACATGGACGAGCCCATCGCCGACGAGGTCCGCGGCATCCTGGACGGGCACGTGGTGCTCGACCGGGAGCTTGGCGCGCGCGGTCGCTGGCCCGCCGTCGACGTGCTCCAGAGCCTCTCCCGGGTGATGGACCAGGTCACGACGCCCGAGCACCGTGCGCAGGCGAACGCGCTTCGGGCGCACCTCGCGGCCTACGAGGCGAAGCGCGATCTGGTGGCGCTCGGTGCCTACGCCGCCGGGAGCGATCCGGCGCTCGACGCCGCGCTCGAGCGCATGGACCGGATCGAGGCCTTCGTGCGCCAGGGACGGAGCGAACGTTCCTCATGGGAGGACGCCCTCGCCCGCCTCGCCGAGGCCCTCGCTTGAGCGGGTGCGCGGGAACGATCGCTCCGCGTAAAGACCCGGAGGCTGGCGACGTACGGGGCGCCCATGGTCTCCGGTCTCACGCTGCGTGCGCGTCTCATCACGCTCGTTTTGGTGCCCCTCGTCGGGCTCGTCGTGCTCGGCGCGGTGCTCGTCGGCTCCAAGTCCGCCGACTACGACAGCGCCCAGGACGTGCGGGGCGCCGTCGATGGCGCGCGCCTCGTCTCGGCGCTCGTGCACGAGACGCAGCGTGAGCGCGGCCGTTCGGCCCTCTTCACGGCCGGCGCCGAGGGGGCCGCGGCGAACCTCCGTGCCCAGCGCGAGGCCACGGACGCGCAGCTCGGGCGGCTTCGCGGCTGGGAGCCCGAGCGGCCCCTCCCCGAAGCCCTCGCGCAGGCCTTCGCGTCCTACGAGAGCGCGCTGGGGGACATCCCGGCGATCCGCACGGACGTCGACCGCCGCGCCGACGGAACCACGCCCCGCTACACCGCCCTCAACGAGCAGGGCCTCGCCCTCGTGGACACCGTGGCCAGCCTGAGCTCCGAGGCGGAGCTCGCGCGCCTCACGCGCACGGCCTCCATGCTCGGTCAAGCCATCGAGTGGGCGGGGCGGGAGCGTTCCGCCGTCGGCGTGGTCTTCTCCGCCGGCGCGACGCCGGAGCGTCTCCAGAAGATCCGGCGCCTCGCCGCGACGCAGGAGGTGCTCTTCGGACGCTTCCACGCGATGGCGACCGACGCGCAGAACCGACGCTTCGACGAGGTCTCGCGCTCCGACGACTACGCGAAGGCCGTGGCCATGCGCGAGGCGGCGCTCGCCGGCGAGGCCGGCGATCCCTCCGAGTGGTTCCTCGCGCAGACGGCCAAGCTCGACGTGATGAGCGAGCTGGAGGCCAGCATCCTCGCCGAGCTCGAGGGACGCGCGGCGGAGCTCTCGTCGGGCGCCCTCGGCACGCTCCAGCTCGCGGCGGCGGCCTGCCTCGGGCTCATCCTGCTCACGGGCTTCTTGGCCGTGACGGTTCTGAAGAGCGTGCGCGGTCCGCTCCGCATGCTGAAGGACGCGGCCGAGCGCATCGCCGAGGGCGACGTGAACATCGACGTCGACTACCGGAACAACGACGAGATCGGCGCTCTAGCGAGCTCCTTCCGGCAGACCGTCGACTTCGTCCGCGGCCACGCCTCGCGCCTCGAGCAGCTCAGCCGCGGCGAGCGCGTGAGCTTCGAGGGGCACGCCCCCGCCGACATGATCGGTGCGGCCGGCGTCCGCCTCTCGCGCACCATCGACGGGCTCCAGAGCGAGCTCGATACGCTGGCTCGGGAGGTCCGCGCGGGGCACCTCCATCACCGCGTCGACGAGACCCGCTTCGAGGGGCGCTACCGGGACCTCGTGAAGGGTCTGAACGCGACCATCCAGGGCATCGAGGCGCCCACCGCGGAGCTGGTCTCGGCGCTCGAGTCCCTCGCGGAGCGGGACCTGACCCAGCAGGTGCGCGGGGACTACCACGGCGAGTTCGAGCGCATGGCGAGCGCCTACAACACCGCCGCGGCGAAGCTCGGGAAGGCCCTCGCGGGAGTGTCCGCGGCCGCCGAGCAGGTCGGCTCCGGCGCCAACGAGATCAACACGGGCAATCAGTCCATGGCCGAGGCCGCCTCCGAGCGCGCGGCGCTCCTCCAGGAGGTGACCAGCCGCCTCCGGGAGATCACCGAGCTCAGCAAGAGCAACGCCTCGCGCTCCACCGAGGCCCGCGACGTCGGGTCCGAGGCGGCGCACGCGGCGACGACGGGCATCGAGCAGATGACCCGCCTCATCGAGGCCATGAACGGCATCAAGGACTCGGCGGACCGAACGGCGAAGATCGTCCAGACCATCGACGACATCGCCTTCCAGACGAACCTCCTCGCGCTGAACGCCGCCGTCGAGGCGGCACGCGCGGGCGAGGCCGGGGCGGGCTTCGCCGTCGTCGCTGACGAGGTCCGGGCGCTCGCGATGCGAAGCGCCGAGGCCGCGAGCCAGACCTCGCAGCTCATCGAAGAGTCGATCGAACGCTCGGCTGCCGGCGTGGCGATCACGGCGGAGACCTTCGCGCGCCTGGAGGCGATTCAGGCGAGCGTCGCCAAGAGTCAGGAGCTGATGGATGCCATCAGCGAGGGCTCGGACCAGCAGGCCCAGGGCGTCGCGCACATCGACGGCTCCCTCGGTGAGATGTCGAGCGCCACCACGCGCGACGCGGCGACGACCGAGGAGTCGGCGAGCGTGGCCGCCCAGCTCAGCTCCCAGGCCAACGAGCTCAGCGCGATGCTCGAGCGCTTCCGCATGAGCACGGGTGGCGCCCAGCTCATCTCGCTCCCGCCGCGTGCGGCCTGAGGCGAGCGCGCGGGCTCGCCGCGCTCAGTGCGTCTCGCCGTGGCGGAGCGCGTAGCGGCGCTCGGCGTACTCGAGGTCCTCCTGCCAGAGGCGCTTCGCCCGCTTCTCGACGAAGGGGCGCACGAGGCGCTGCATGCGGAGCGCGCGGTCGAAGCCCTCCCGGTCCGAGCTCGCGAGCGTGGCCTCGACCATGGCCGTCTCGCCCGGGCGCACCGGCGTGGCGTGGGTCTCGACCACCGAGCCGGCGCCGTCCCCGTCGACGATGGTCATCACGATCGACCGGCGCTGCGGGCTGTGGAAGGTGCAATCGACCTCGACGCAGAGCGGGCCGGCGACGCGGTAGGCCACGCGCACCGTGAGCACGTCGTCCGTCGCGTCGAGAAGGCGCAGCCGCGCGAAGGAGTGCGGGTGGTAGTGAACGCCGTGCCAGGGATCGAGGCGGTTGGCGACGATGTCCTGGGTCTCGCAGCGCCCGCTCATGCGGATCGTGCCCTCGAGGAAGCGAGCCGGTCGCGGCGAGACGATGGGCGCCTCCGTGGGCTCCTCGTGCTCGAGGATGCGCGCCCAGATCAGGACGCCGTCGTCATGGCAGGGCACGGGCTGCCAGCTGCCGCGGCCCTTCTTCCCGAGCTTGAGGCCATGCCAAGGGCAGACGAGCTCCCCGCGCTCCACCTTCGCGCAGTGGAGCTCGGCGCCCATGTGCGGGCAGGAGTTCGGCGCCAGGTGGGGCTGTCCGTCGTCGTCGCGCCAGGCGACCCAGGCCTTCCCGTCGAGCACGTAGCGCTTGGGCTCGCTCGCGATGTTCCGGCTCGCGTCGACCACGCACCAGCCGCCGCCCTCGCGCTTGAGCGCGCGGGAGAGGGCCTTCTCGATGCGCTCCGGGTCGGCCTGAACCCAGTCGGGACGCGTGGCCTCGGCGGGGCCGTGGGCCGGAGGCAGCGGCCGGCCCAGGGGGACGAGACCGTCGTCGTCGCCGACGGCGCGGCCGAGGTTCTCGAGGCTCGTGCCGACGAGGTTCTCGAGGTGCGCGCCGAGGGCCGACAGCAGGGGAGGGGTTGTGCTCATGGCTTCACCGAAGGGGTGCGTGGTCCTTGGAGCTCGTGGCCCGCTGAAGTGCCCGTCGCCCATAGCCCCGTGCCCAGCGCAGGGGGGCTCGTGCCGACTCCACGCCGAGCTTGGGGATGGGCATGGTCAACATCAGCGCGACGTCCTCGGCGGGGGTCGTTCGCTCCATGAGGAAGCGGGCCACGACGTCCGCCGCGTTGCGCTCGAACATGCGAAGGAAGAGCGCCGGGCCCCGCTCGGGGTGCCGCCGCAGGTAGCTCAGGAAGACGTCGTCGAGGGTGGTCGTCCAGGGCGTCCGCGGCGGCTGGGTCCGGGGGCGGCGGCCCGCGTCGAGCTCGTCGGCCATGGCCTTGGCCTGGCGCTGGATGAAGACGAAGGCGTAGCCCGTCGATGGCTTCGCCGCGGCGCCGCCGAGGCCGAGGCGCGCGACGCCCGGGGGGGCGCTGGCAGGCTTGCCGGTGCTCATGGGGAGGCAGCCGGCCTCCTTGCGCGTGATCGCGTAGGGGCCCGCGCTCGCGAGCTCCCGCTCGAGCGTGCTTACGTACGCGCCGCGACGGCGCTGGTCGAAGTAGGTGTCCTCGACCAGCGCCTCGGTCTCGGAGAAGGGGAGCACGTAGAGGAAGTGGACACCGTCCCGGTAGGGCCGGAAGTCCATCAGCGTGGCCACGTCGGTGCTGAAGAACGGACGTTCGGTTTTGACGAACCAGCCTTCGAAATGCTGCCAGAAACGCGGCGTCTCCGGCGTCTCCACGAGCGCGGCGGGCCGCGTGTCGACGACGTCCCGGGCGAGCAGGCTCGTTCCGTCCTCCAGCACGACCTCGGTGGCCTCGCCCCGCGGCACGATCGCGCGCACGCCAACGCCGAGATCCAGGCGCGCGTTTGGGCCCGCCTCGAGGGCGCGCTGGGCCTTCCGGTAGATCGGCTCGCTGAAGATCGTCTCGTAGGCGCGCGCCGGGGCGTGATGCTCCATCACCCGCGCGCCATCGCGCACCCGCCAGCGCTCCCAGCGATGGGCGACGCAATCCGAGAAGAGGTGGGTCTCGCCCGTGTGGAAGGCCGAGAAGGTCCGGTCCTCCACGTAGCGCGTGCGCTTCTCGAGCACGCGCACGCGGCGCCGGCCCGTCCGCGCGAGATGCATGGCGAGGCTGAGGCCACTGACGCCCCCGCCCACGATCACCACGTCCTCGCGCGTTTCGCTCATTCGGTCCTCAGAGGCGAAGCCGGGAGAGGAGCCCCCGGTTCGGCACGTGCTCGACGGGCTGGCGCGTCTCCGCCAGCAGGATGTTCGCGGCCTCGAAGCCCGACGCGACGGCTCGTTCCATGAGCGCGCTCGGCCGGTCGAACTTCACGAAATCGCCCGCGAGGGTCAGGTGGTGGAGCGCCGTTCGAACGGTCGGTCGGCGCGCGTGGCTCCCGGGGGGGAAGCCGGGGCAGTCCCGGCGGAGCAGCCAGCGGTCCTCGAGGATCGTGGCGGACTCGGTCTCCGGGTAGACGGCGTGCATGCCGGTCAGGAGGTTGGCCTTGATCGACGCCTCGGGGATGTCCGGGTGGACGCCGTAAGCGTGCAGCTCGAGCACGCTGCCGCCGGTGCGCGCGGCCCAGGCACGGCTCTCGTCCTCGAGCTTCTCGTAGACGCTGATGTTGTCCAGGAGGCCGACGCCGGCGGTGCCGACGAAGGGGAGCCGATCGTCGTGCACGGGGCGGTCGAGCCAGAGGCGCCAGACGGCGAAGGGCCAGGTGGTCTCGAGGCTGGCGACGTCGCCGCGCCACTCCGCGTCGCCGAGCTCCGGCGAGCCGGCGACGAGCTCCTTCAGGCCGGGCACGGAGAGCGCCAGGACGAGCGCGCCCGCGTCGAGGGTGCGGGCGCCGGCCGGCGAGGCCACGTGCACGGCCCAGCGCGCGCCGCCCTCCGAGGGATCGATGCGGTCTACGGAGGTCCCGAGCTCGAAGCGCACGCCGCGCGCCTCGAGGTAGGCGCGGAGCGGGTCGAAGAGGCCGGCCGAGAAGGGCCGGCGCATCGTGTCGAAGATCAGGCCTTCCTTGTTGCCGAGGAAGTAGAAGTGGAACTGCATCAGCAGCTCCGCCGCGCTGAACTCCTCCTCCGGGTTGAAGAAGGAGTGCGCGAAGACCTCGAAGAGCATGCGCCGCGCTTCCGGCGGGAACTGGAGCGAGTCCAGGTAGTCCGCGGCGCTCATGGCGTCCCAGCGCTCGTAGGTGTGCGGGCCGTAGGCGAACATCGCCATGACCTGCTTCGTCGGGACCTTGAGCGCGTCGATGAAGCCCATGGTCTTCGTGCGACGGAGGAGCTCGACGACGTTCAGCGGCGGCTGCTTCGGGAGCCCGGAGAAGGACTCGATGGCGCCGCCAGGGCCGTGCACGGGGTAGTCGACCTGCGCCTCGAGCACGTCGAGTGTCGGGTCCACCCGGCGCATGAGCTGGCGGAGGTTGTAGTACTGGCGGAAGAAGGCGTGGAAGCCGCGCTCCATCTGGAACGGGGTCCCGTCCGCCAAGGTGTCCTGCCAGGCGCCGGCGCGACCCCCGAGGAAGATCTCGCGCTCGACGACGGTGACGCTCTTGCCCTGCTCCGCGAGCACCGTGGCCGCGGCGAGGCCGGCGAGTCCGCCGCCGGCGATGAGGACATCGGTCATGAAGATTCGCTCCTGAGTGGGGTGGGCCTCAGGCGGGCCGCTCGGCGACGAAGGAGTGCACGATGCCGCGCTGCCAGCCGTCCATGGCCTCCGTGTGGACGTTGGTGAAGCCGTGGCGCTCGAGCCGGGTCTCGAAGGCGCGGACGCCGTCGAACTCGTTCACCGAGCGCCGAAGGTACCGGTAGATACCCGTCTTGCCTGCGGTGAGCAGGCCACCGGGGATGATCACACCGAGCGTGACCGCGTTCCAGACCGCCTTCGAAAAGGGCGAGTCGGCGACGGAGTACTCGTGGAAGCAGATGCGTCCGCCGGGGGCGAGGAGCGCGAAGAGGCGGGCGAGGCAGGCGTCCGCGTCCGGCACGTTCCGGATGCCGTAGGCCATCAGGATGCCGTCGTAGGGGCCCTCGGCGCCGGCCGCGGCCGGGTCCATGGCGTCGCCGAGGAGCCAGGACGCCCGGAGGTGCCGCTTGAGCCGCGCCTTCTCGAGCATCCCCTCGGACGCATCGAGGGCCGTGATCTCGGCCTGCGGGTACACGTCGCGGAGCGCGCTCGTGCTCACCCCGGTGCCGCAGCAGAGGTCGAGGAGCCGGGCGTCCGGAGGGAGGCCCAGGCGCCGCGCGCTCATGCGCAGGTGCTTGGAATACCCGGGGTTCATCCCCGTGAGGAGGTCGTAGGTACCCGCGATGCCGTCGAAGGCCTTGGGGACGGTGCGCTTCTCTGCGATGAGCTCGGCCATGGGGTCGCGAGACGCTAGGCCCGGGCTGCCATTACGCTGCCCCTGCCTGGGGGCGGCGGGACCTGCGGCGGCGCGCTATGCGCGTGGCGATGGCCGATGATCACCCGCTGGGGACCCCGCTGACGCTCCGCTCGGGGCTCGTGCTGCCGAACCGCATCGCCAAGGCGGCGATGACCGAGGACCTCGCGGACCGGCGGCGGAACGACCCCGGTGAGCGCCACGAGCGGCTCTACGCGCGCTGGAGCCGCGGCGGTGCGGGGCTGCTCCTCACGGGGAACGTGATGGTCGACCGGCGCTTCCTCGAGCGCGCCGGGAACGTGGTCATCGACCGCCACACGGACCGCGCGGCCTTCGCTCGCTTCGCCGCGGCCGCGAAGGTGGGCGGCGCCAAAGCGCTCGTGCAGATCAACCACCCGGGGCGGCAGACGAACGTGTTCATGAGCCGGCGCCCGGTGGCGCCCTCACCGGTGCGCGTGAAGGTGCTCGGCTCCTTCGCGAAGCCGCGGGCCCTCCAGGACGCGGAGGTCGAGCGCCTCGTCGAGCGCTTCGCCGAGGTCGCGGAGATGGCGCAGGAGGCGGGCTTCGACGGCGTGCAGGTGCACGCAGCGCACGGCTACCTCGCGAGCCAGTTCCTCTCGCCGCGAACGAACCTCCGGGAGGACCGCTGGGGCGGGAGCCTCGAGGGCCGGGCGCGCTTTCTCCTCGCCTGCGTGCGGGCGATTCGCGCGCGGACGGGGAAGGGCTTCACGCTCTCGGTGAAGCTGAACAGCGCGGACTTCCAGCGCGGGGGCTTCGAGGAAGGCGAGTCCCTCGAGGTCGCGCGCTGGCTCGACGCGGAGGGGATCGATCTGCTCGAGATCAGCGGCGGCAACTACGAGGCGCCGGAGCTCCTCGGCCTCCAGGACGCGCGGAGCGAGCGGACGAAGGCCCGCGAGGCGTACTTCCTCGACTACGCCCGGACGCTCCGCGGCAAGGTCGAGGTGCCGCTCATGCTCACGGGCGGGCTCCGCACGCGGGCGACCATGGAGGCGCTGGTCCGGGACCGGGACGTCGACCTGGTCGGCCTGGCGCGCCCCCTGGCCATCGCGCCGGAGCTCCCGCGGGGCCTCCTCGACGGCAGCGTGGACGCGAGCGAGGCCGGCGAGAAGCGCGTCGGCGTGAAGGGGCTCGACGCGCTCGTCGGGGCGGGCTGGTACGCGATGCAGATCGCCCGGCTCGCGGAGGGCATGGAGCCCGAGCCCGCGCTACGCGCCTGGTCGGCCGTGGTGCCCTCCTTCGGGAGCGAGATCGGCGGCATGCTGGCCCGCTTCGGGCGGCGCGTGCCCTCGAGCCTCTGAGCGCCCCCCGGAACGCGAGGGCTTTGAGCCGAACCCCGCTCCGCTATGCTCGCGCCCCGTGAGCACCGGGTCGGAGGGCGCAGGTGGCGCCGGTCGTTCGAGCCGGGACCGCGCGGACGACCGCATCGCGGGCATGGCGGCGGTGGTCGCGCTCGGGATGATCGCCCAGCAGATCGCCAGCAAGGCGGTCCGGGACACGCTCTTCCTCGGCAGCTACGACGCGGAGGAGCTGCCCCAGGCGATGCTGCTCAGCGCGGCTCTGGCCCTCGTCGGCGTGATGGGGATCTCGCCCATCCTCCGGGCGAAGGGGCCCGCGCGGGTCGTGCCGGCGCTCTTCGCCGTGAGCGCCGTGCTCTACGTCATCGAGGCGTCGCTGGTGGGGCAGGCGCCGGGGCTCGCGGCGTACGTGCTCTACCTGCACGTCGGCGTCTTCGGGTCGATGGTCGTGTCCGGCTTCTGGAGCGTCGTGAACGAACGCTTCGACCCGCACTCGGCCAAGCGGCGCATCGCGCGCATCGCGAGCGGGGCGACGCTCGGGGGGGTGATCGGCGGCCTCCTCGCGGAGCGCATCACCACGCTCTTCGGGACGTCGGCGGCGCTGCCGGCGTTGGCGGTGCTGACGGCGATCTGCGGCGTGGGCGTCGCCGTGCTCGGGCGGGGCTCGTCCGGGCCCGTGGGGCGCAAGGAGGAGACGGTCTCCGGCGTCGGGGCGCTGCGCGGGAGCCCCTACCTCCGGCGCATCGCCGGGGTGGTCGTGCTCCTCGCGGTCGTGTCGGCGCTGGTGGACTTCGCGCTGAAGGCCCAGGCGGACGTGGAGCTCCAGAGCCAGCAGGAGCTCGCGACCTTCTTCAGCGTCTATTACACGGGGCTCGCGCTGGCGACCTTCCTCGTGCAGAGCTTCGCGTCGAAGGCGGCGCTCGAGCGGCTGGGCATCGGCGGCTCGCTGATGCTCCTGCCGGTGATGGTGCTCGCGGCGTCGGCGCTCGGGACCATCGTGGCGCGGCTCTGGAGCGTGGTGGCGCTCCGGGGCGTGGCGGCGGTGCTCGAGAGCTCCGTGCATCGCTCGGCCTACGAGCTCCTCTACACGCCGGTCGCGCCGCGGGAGAAGCGGCCCTCGAAGATCCTCATCGACGTCGCCGGGAACCGCCTCGGGGACGCCATCGGGTCCGTGCTCGTGCTCGGGTTGCTCGCGGTGGTCGGTGGCGCCGCGGAGGCGGTGACCTCGAGCGTGGTGGCCGGCGGGCTCGTGGCGGCGGCGGCGCTCGTGGTGATCGCGCGGCTCCAGCGGGGGTACGTCGAGCAGCTCGCGTCGAGCCTTCGGCGCGGGGACATCGAGCTCGGCGAGGACGTCGTGGCCGACGCCACCACGCGGAAGACGCTCGCGGAGACGACCGTCGCGCTGAACCGCGAGAAGCTCCTCGCGGAGATCGAGGCGCTTCGGCAGAAGCAGCTCGAGGCCGCCGAGACGGGGGACGCGGACGCCCCGGCGCCGTCGGTGCCGCCGCCGAGCACGGGCGACGCCCTCCGCGACCGGGTCCTCGCGCTCCGGAGCGGCGAGCCCGACCAGGTGCGTCGCGCGCTGGCCCAACCCGTGGACGACGCGCTCATGCCCGAGGTGCTTCCGCTCCTCGAGGGCGAGCTGCGCCGCCCCGCGGAACGGGCCCTTCGGCGCGCGGCGGCGCGGCATCTCGGGCAGCTCATCGACGCGCTCCTCGACGACCGCCGGCCGCTCGAGGTGCGGGCGCGGCTGGCCGACGTGGTGGCCTCGGTGGCGAAGCCGCGGGCCGTGGACGGGCTCTTCTTGGCGCTCGAGGATCCGCGCTTCGAGGTGCGCTATCGGGCGGCGCGGGCGCTCGCGGGGATCGTCGCGCGGCATCCCAACCTCCGCCCCTCGCAGGAGCGGGTGTACGCGGCGGCGACGCGGGAGGTGGAGGTCGGCCGGCGGGTCTGGGAGAGCCAGCGGCTGCTCTCCCTCGGGGACGAGACGGCGCGGGAGACCGACGAGCTGGCGGCGGTGCTCCGGGAGCGGAAGGACCGGAGCCTCGAGCACGTGTTCACGATCCTCGGGCTGGCGCTCGACCGGAACACGCTCCGGCTCGCGCTCGCGGCGCTGATGGACGACGCGACGGAGATGCGGGGGACGGCGCTCGAGTACCTCGAGAACGTGCTGCCCGAGCGCATCCGCCGGGGGCTCTGGCCCTACGTCGGCGGCGGGACGCCGGGGCGCCGGGAGAAGCGCCCGAAGGAGCAGATCGTCGACGAGCTCCTCCGATCGATGGACTCGATCCGGGTGAGCCGGGACGCGATCCTGGCGGCTGCGAGCGCGGCCTCGGTGCCGCCCTCGTCCGCGCCGGAGCCGGACGCGGACGATGTCACAGGGGGTGATTAGCTTCCCTGGTACTGAACATCTGACACTGATCGCTTGACGGGGTTCGAGTGCTCGGGCAGATCGGAGGTGCCACCGATGATCACTCTCGCTACATCGTCCGCCGCGTCCACGCGGGTCGCTTCGCCGGCCCCCGAGCTGCCCCCTCCGGCCGCTGAGGCGAGGACCGGGTCGCCGGGGCTGGTGCCGGGCGGGCATCTCTCGGAGATCGCGGGGGGAGCCGGGTCGCGGCGCGGCGCGGACGGTGGCCGTGGCGGGGGTGCTCGAGGCGCAGGCTGCGGGGGCGCCGGTGGCGTGGGTGGGGGCGCGCGGGGCGCTGCCGCACGTGCCGGATCTGGTCGCGGCGGGGGTGGACCTCGGGGCCTTCGTGGCCGTGGCCCATCGGGCTGGCGAGGCCGCGTCGCGGCTGCGCTCGGCGGAGCTGCTGCTTCGGTCCGGAGCCTTCGGGCTGGTGGTAGTGGACCTGGCGGACGTGCGGCGCCTGCCGGGGATGGCGGCGGGCCTGGCGCGCCTGCGCGGGCTCGTGCGCGAGCATCGGGCGCACGCGCTCTTCCTCGTCGAGGGCGGGGCCG
>JBCDGX010000007.1:0-25164 GCA_038750805.1 Myxococcota bacterium | reverse complement strand
GGCGTCGTCCGTCGCGCGGCCGGTCGGCACGCGTCGTCGTCGGGGTTCGCGGCGCAGTGCCGCCGCCTGGCCTCGTTCTCCCGTTCGTTCGCCGCCCAGCGCGCCTCGTCCTCCCGCCGGGCCTCCTCCGCCCGGCGCTCGAGATGCGCGAGCCACGCCTCGTCCGAGACGCTCGGCTCGAGCGCCTCGTGGAGCACGACGAAGATCACGCCCTCGAGGAGGTTCGGCTCGTCGGACCAGATGCGGATGCGGATCTCGGCGCCGCCGCGGATCGGCGGGGTCAGCGGAAGCGAGCGCATGCTCTGGCCCCAGACCGCGCGCTGCAGCGTTTGGTAGCCGAGCGCGTTCCGCTCCATCCACTCGGCGCCGAGGTCGAGGCTCCACGTGGACGGGTAGGGGGCCGGCTCGAGGCCCGCGTTCCCCGGTGCGCCCGGGACCGGCGCGGGGCCCGGCGCAGCCGCAGCGCCCGGCGATGCCTCGCCCGAGCTTGGCGCCGCGACGACCGGGCCCTCCGGACCGGCCCCATGGAGGCAGCGCGCGTTGTCCGGCGCCTGCTGCTCCGCATGCACGTAGCGCCAGGAGCGCCCGTTCGTCCCCTGGCTGCCCCGGCCGACCAGGAAGGAGCCGAAGGCGGCGCGATCTCCGCGCGGCGCGCCATCGACGAGGATCTCGCTGTAGCCGCGCAGCGGGTGGGGCGAGAGGACCCGTACCTCGAGCGTCTCGCCCCACGGGGCCCCCGCGGCCTTCAGCACGAGGTCGTAGGGCCCCTGGCCGCACACCTCCGGCGACCGGAAGGCCTCGAGCTCGAGGGTGCGGGTCCGCAGGGTCGGCCCGCAGCCGAGCGCGACGAGGAGCAAAGGCAGGAGCCGAAGCGAAGGCATCGCCTGGCGGCAAAGCGAGGATCGGGCCAAGGGCAATTTCCCGTAGCTCGGGGCGGTGGTCGTCAACGTCGGTTCACGGCGGGGCTCCGATGCGAACGACCGCGTCCTCCATCGGTGACGTCCCCGCGCTCCCTCGTCTGTCCTACTCTGCTCCCGTGAGCGTCGGGCCCCACGATCCCACCCTGGACTCCGCCGACGCCGAGGGGGTGGCGGCCTCGCCCTCGCTGGCGCGTCGCTCGGTGCTCGCCGGGCGCTACGAGCTCCGCGGTTTGCTCGGGGTCGGGGGCATGGGCGCCGTGTATCGGGCGCTGGACCTCGAGCTCGACGAGCTGGTCGCGCTGAAGATGTTGCGGCGCGAGCTGACCCAGGCGGACGGTGCGCTCGAGCGCTTTCGCCGCGAGGTGAAGCTCGCCCGGCGCGTGACCCACCCCAACGTCGCCCGCACCTTCGACATCGGTCGCGACGAGGGCGGGGCGCGCTTCCTGACCATGGAGCTCGTCGACGGTCCCTCGCTCGCGCGGCGCCTCGTGGACCAGCGGCTCCCGAGCGCCGAGGTCCTGCGCATCGCCGGCGCGGTCTGCGAGGGGCTTCGGGCGGCGCATGCGGTCGACGTGGTGCACCTCGACCTGAAGCCGGACAACGTCCTGACCGCGGGCGAGCGCGTCGTCGTCACGGACTTCGGCATCGCCCGCTACGCCCGTGGCGACGCGGCACGCACCGGGGGCATCGTCGGCACCCCGGCCTACATGGCGCCGGAGCAGGTGCTCGGGACACCGACGGATCCGCGGGCCGACCTCTACGCCTTCGGCCTGCTCCTCTTCGAGATGCTCGCGGGGACGCCCGCGTTCGTCGGGGACTCGCCGCTGGCGGTGGCGTCGGCGCGCCTCGTGCGGCCTCCGCCGGACCTCGCGGAGCATCGACCGGACCTTCCTCCCGCGCTCGTCACGCTCGTACGCGAGCTCCTCGCGCGGGAGCCCGAGGGCCGGCCGGAGAGCGCCGCAGCCGTGCTCGAGCGCCTCGCCGGCGTGGAGCCCGCCCGCTCCTCGCTTCGGCCCGGCGGCGCGCTCGCGTCGGCCGTCGCCTCGCGCACACTGGCCATGGTCCCGCTGCGCTGGTCCGGGGAGCCGGGCGAGCGCTGGATCGCCGACGGCATCGGCGAGGACCTCGAGGACGCGCTCTGCGCCGCCCGTGGCCTGCGCGTGCGGGCCGCGTCCGAGCGGGGCCCGGAGGAGGACACGCAGGCCTGGGGCCGGCGCCAGGGCGTCGAGCTGGTCCTCGACGGGAGCGTGCGCCGGGCGGGCGCGGGGGTGCGTATCTCCCTTCGCCTGACCAGCACGGAGGACGGGTTCCGGCTTTGGGCCGAACGCTTCGAGGGGGCGCTCGAGGAGCTCCTCGTCATGAGCGATCGCGCCGCCGCGTCGGTCGCAGAGGCGGCGGGTCGTGCCCGGGTGGCGCCGGCGACCCGGGCCACGTCGGCGGAGGCCGTGGAGCTCTACCTCCGCGCGCTCTCGGCGATGCGGGGGTCCATGGCCACCTCCGGCGAGGATCCGCGGCGCCTACTGACCCGCGCCGCGCAGCTCGCTCCGGACGACGCTCGGGTGCACGCGACGCTCGCCATCGCACACCTCGTCTCCGGGTTCTCGGCGGAGGCGGTCGAGGCGGACGGGCATGTGGAGGCGCGGGAGCACGCCGAGCGGGCCCTTCAGCTCGCGCCGGAGCTGGTCGAGCCGTGGGTGGCCCTGGCCCGGGTTCATTTCGCGCAGGGGAATTCGCCGGAGGCCGCCCGGGCGCTTCATCGCGCCCTGCGGCATGGCGTCTCCAACGCGCTCGCGCAGGACTTCGGGGTGCGCTTCTGCGCGGAGCTCGACCTCGCGGACGACGCGCGAAGGCACGCGCGCAACGCGCTCTGGATCGACCCGAATCGCCCCTTCGTGCGCCTCGAGCTGCTGCGCCTCGACGCGCTCGACGACGCCTGGGACGCGGTGGTGGAGGGGCTCGGGGAGCTCCGGGCCATCAGCCCCATGCACGCGGCGCTCGGCGCGGTGCGCTTCTCCGTGTGGCGCGGACGAAGGCTCGTCCCGCTCCCCGAGATCGACCTGCCCCCCGAGGCGCGCTTGATGGACGGGGTCTTCGACGCGGAGGGCGCCTACCGCGGCGTCGACGAGGTGCTGGCCCACTTCGGGACGCTCCGCTCGAAGCTCGCGGGCGAGCGGCTCGGGCGCCGGCTCTACCTCCAGCTCGAGGCGGAGGTGGCGGCGCGCGGCGAGCGCTGGGAGCGCGCGCTCGAGGCGATGGGGCTCGCGCTCGACGACGGCCTCGAGGACGTGGGCTGGATCCAGCGCTGCCCGCTCTTCGAGGGCCTGCGCGAGGACGCTCGCTTCCAGCGCATGCGCGCCGAGCTCGAGGCGCGCGCGGCACCTGCTATCGCGGCCTGGCGCGCGAGCGTGGCCTGAGCGATTGCGTCGCCGCCCGCGCCATCGACCTGAGCGAGGTTCGGGCCAACCTGACGTTCGCGGGCGCGGCGCAACCTCCGTCAACGGCCGTTCACGAAGGAGCCGCCCAGCGGGGTGAACCGGATGCGTCCGCCGAGGCCCGCGCCCCGCAGCGGTCCCGGGCCCGCGCGCTCGGGTCCGGGTGACCCACGGCGTAGAGGATCTTCCCGCCCCGCCCGTTCGCGGCCTTGCCGCTGCGCCACCCGTAGCTCTCGGCGGCCAGCTCCCCGAAGAGCTCGTCCATGTCCGCCGGCGCGTAGAGCTTGAAGAGCGCCGCCGCCCCGTCGAGGGTGAGCAGGAGGGGCAGCACCGGCAGCAGGTACGTGAGCAGGAGCCGTGACAACCGGAACGGTTGCACGAAGGGCGCCGTGAGCAGCGCGGTGAGCGGCACGAAGACGAACATGCCCACGGCCTGCCAGGGATGATCGTTGTTGCCCTCGACGACTACGAAGGACGCGCGTCGCGCGACGAGCGCGCCCAGGACGCGCCGCGCGCGCGCCCCGGGGAGCCGGTGGAAGCCATTCGCGATGACGTAGACGCCCTCCCGTGCGGGGATCGCGTCGAGGTCGTCGAGGTCGTACGTCTCGATGACGACATCTGCGGGGAGGAAGCGCCGCATGACGTGGGCGCCGCTCCCGACGCCGAGGCGTAGGTCGATGATGCGCCGGGTGCCGGCGCGCTCGAGCGCCCGCTCCACGACGGGCACGAAGGGCTTGGCCGCGCGGGTCTTGCCCACGAACCAGACGAGGAACTCGTCCACGAGGCGCGCGAGCCCCGGCGGGCACCAGTCCTGGTCCGTGAGCTGAAAGAGCTGCCTTCGCTTCATGGTCCTCCGGCCAAAGCGCTGTCCATTGCGCCCGATTAGGCCAAGTGTACTACAGTTTAGGCCACATGTACTAATTTTCTAGGCCGGGCGTACTAACGTCGGCGAGGCCCACGCGGCGCCGACGCCCCCATGCCGAAACCCCCGACCCGCGAACGCATCCTCGACGCGGCCCATCGCCTCTTCACGGAGCGGGGCGTCGCGGCGTCGACGATGCGCCAGCTCGCGCTGGCGGCGGACATGAGCCACGGCAACCTCAGCTACCACTTCCGCACCAAGGAGGAGATCCTCGAGGCCCTCCATGGACGGTTGCTTGCGGCGGCGCAGGGGCAACACGCGGAGTTGATGGCGGGACCGATGTCCGTGCCCGCCCTCGTGGCGACGGTCCGGACGGGCTTCGGGATCCTCTACGACTACCGCTTCTTCATGCGCGAGCTGAACGTCATCCTGCGCGCGTGTGCGGGGCTGCGCGCGACGTTCCTCGAGGTCGGCGAGCTCCGGCATCGGATGTACGCCTCGGCCTTTTCCGCCGCGATCGCGGAGGGGCTGATGCACGCGCCCGCGCACCCCGGCGCGCACGACGACCTCATCGCCATCATCCGCGTCTACAGCGACTACTGGCTTTCGTCGGCGGAGCTCTACGACGCTGACGACCGAGGGACGGTCGTCAGCACCTACGCGCGGCTCTTCGTCAGCTTGCTTCGGCCGTACCTGACGGAGAAGGGGGCGGCGCAGCTCGCCGCTGACCTCACCTCGCCGGCGTGAGACCGCCCGCGCGTGGGGATGAGCGCCCCGTTTGGAAGCCGCCGTGCAGGAGCTTGCCGGGCTCGCTGGGGTCGTGCACCGTCCGGTCCGACGGCCCCCGAGCGGCTCGCGCCGCCCGGCACGCCAGAAAGCCAGCATGCAAAGCGCGACGCCGAGCCCGAGCCCCCTTCCTTCGTTCAAGCTCAACGCCCTGAGCCTCGCAGGGCTTCTCGCCGTCGCGGCGTGCGGCGAGGACCCACCGCCCGCTTCCGAACCGGACGCAGGCAGCGCCACCGATGCGGGCATGGACGCGGGCCACGCGATGGACGCAGGCGCCGGGGATCCGGTCTACCTCGTGGCGCAGCGGGTGCGTACGCCGGACTCCCGCTCCGTGCTCCTCTCGCTCCTGCCGGACCTCGAGGAACGCGACATCGACAACGGCACGGCCTTCGAGGTCTCGGGCTTCGCGCGGGTCACGACCTTCGGCGGCAAGGTCTTCGTCTTCGATAGCGAGAGTGCGGCGATCACGCGCTACGGGGTGAGTGCCGAAGGGGACCTCGTGGAGGAGCCGCCCAGCGTGAGCTTCGCCGGTCTCGGCATCACGCGCTTCCTTCCGACCTTCGTGTTCGCGAGCCCGACCCGCGCGTACTACCTCGACGCTGTCGGCGCGCAGATGGTCGTCTGGGACCCCGAGGAGATGGCCCTCGTCGAGGACTTCCCCGTGCCCGAGGTCGAACGCGAGGGCTTCGATGCCGGCGCGAGCCTCGTTCTCGTCGGGGACGAGATCGTCGCCCCGATCTCCTGGACCAACCTCCTCACCCGACGGGGCGTGGCCACGGTGGCCGCGCTGGTGTTCTCGGCGGAGGACGGTCGCCTTCTCCGGGTCGACGAGAGCGACGCCTGCGCCTTCGCGGGCGGCGCCGTCGACGGCAGGGACGGCGCCTACCACCTGGTCGGCACGAGCGCTGGCGGGATCCTCGACCTCTTCGGCGAGGACCCGCTGCCGCCGCCCTGCGCCGTCCGTGGCCAGCAGGGCACGGGGCTCGACGACGCCCCGGCCGTCGATCTTCGCGTACTCACGGGCGCGCCCTTCGTCGACGCGATCGAAGGTGCCGGGCCCGCGCGCCTCGTGATGCAGGTGTGGGACGCCGACGTCGATCCGGAGTCCCTCACCGATCCCTTCACCTTCGGTGAGCTCGAGCTCTGGCGCTTTGCCATGGTCGACCTCGTTGCGGAAACGACCGAGGTCGTCGCTACGCTCCCGCTCGACCGCCGCTAGTCCTTCGGGAGCTGGCGGGCGGATGGTGAGCCACTCGTACCGGTGCTGGGTCCCGACGCCGGTGCGGGTCCGACCACGCTCTACCGGCTGACCGAGAGCGGACCGGTCGAGAGCGTTTCGGTCACGGGCGAGCTGCAGTTCGTGGCCCGGGTGCGCTGAGCTCGGCTTCGCGGCTCAGGGGCGGCTACGTCCCTGCCGGCGGAGCTCGGCGATGAGGTCCAGCTCGCGCCGTGCCTGGGCATCGCTCGCGTCGATGTCGAGGACCTGCCGGTACGCCGCCTCGGCCTCATCCAGGCGCCCGAGCTCGACCAGCGAGAAGCCACGCCCGCGTAGGGCCCGGCGGTGCCAATCGCCGAGCGACATGCCCATCATCGAGGCGCCGGTCACCGGGCCATTGCTGGATCGGAGGTCGAGCACTCCCCGAAGAGCGTCGTCGAAGTGCGCCAGGGCGCCGGCCCAGTCCCGATGCTGGTGGCGGATGTGGCCGAGCTCGCTGCTGTAGACCACGTCCCGCGGCATCATCGCGAGAGCGACGCGCAGCGCCGCTTCGGCGTCCGCGAACTGCCCGAGCTCCACGAGGCAGAAGGCCCGAAAGAAGTGCGCGTCCGGGTAGTCCGGGCCCAGGACGACGACGCTCCGCCCGGGCCCGCCGGCCCCGGTGCCCCGCAGCCCCAGCTCGTCCGTGCCGATGAGGCGCATCAGCGTCGCCGCCGGCGAATCGGAGCGAACGGCGCGCACGACCGTGCCTTCGGCGACGCTCGCGCCAAAGCGTGTGATGGCCGGGTCGAAGCCTTCGCGGATGGCGCTGGCGCACTTGCCGGCGTTCAGGAGCCCGATGCCGTGGTCGAGGAGCTCGACCGCCGTTCGCTCCGGCGGCGCCCCGCGCTCGTCGCCTCCCGTCGGGGTCGGCGCCACCGTAGGGGTAGTCGCCCCCGGCGCTCCCGTCGCGTTCGCGGGCGCAGCGCATGCAGCGAGCGCCAGCACGAGCCATTCCCATCGGCGTCGGCAGCTGTCTGCGAGCATCAGAGTCAGTCTACCCCGAACTCGCGCAACCGGAACGCGCGAGCGCTTGGAAGCGACGATGGTGGAGAGGCTCATCCCGTGCGCGCCTTCACCACGTGCGCAAACGCCTTTTTGGCCGCCGCGAGGTGGCCAGGATGGGCGCCATGAGCCGCGTCCTGCCCGTCCTTCTGATTCTCGCCTGCGGCGGGAGCCAAACCCCCTCGGCCACGCCCGATCGGTGCGCCGACGACCCGAGCGCGTGCGGCGAGGAGGCCGCCGAGGCGGGTCCCTGGGACGCGCTCGAGGGGCAGGCGCTCCGGGACTACGTGAAGGACGCCGCCTGGGCCAAGATCGCCGAGCTCCAGCCGGCGGTGACGCCGGAGGCGCTCGCCGGCTGGCTCGAGACGCCCGCGTCGGCGCCGCCCCTCGCCGGCCGCACCGTCGAGCGGCTCTTCGACCTCGCGGCCGTGGCCCTGGCTGGCGGCGACCTCGACCGCGCCGAGGGCATCGTCCGGCTCGTGCGCAGCGCCGCGCGGAACCGCAACTCGGCCTTCGCGGGCAACACGCTCCTGAGCGAGGTCGCGCGGCGCCGGGCCGACTCCCCGGACGCGATGGAGGCGTCCGTGGCGGCGGTGCTCCGCGAGCTCCCCGCCTCGCGCTTCGGCTCGGCGACGGTGATCTTCCAGGTGTTCCAGTCGGCCGAGCAGGTCTCGGCCCGGCTCGCCCAGACGCACCAGCAGCTCGTGTCGCTCGATACGGCGGGCACGGCGCTCTACTTCGAGCAGATCCTCCCGGCGATCGTCACGCATCGCGAGCGCTTCCTCGGTGCCATCGCGACCGTGCGCGCAGAGCTCGATGCTCAGCCCGAGCGCGCGCCCTACGCCTTCGGAACCGTCGACCTCGAGGGCGCGCGGGACGCCCGGGAGGTGCGCATGGCGGTCTGGGACGTGGGCACGAACCCCGCGCTCTTCGAGGACCAGCTCCTGGTGAACGAAGCGGAGACGCTCAACGGCGAGGACGACGACGGCAACGGGCGCGTCGATGACCGGCACGGGATCGTGCAGGACGTGGGCGACGTGAGCGACGCCGACCTGCTCTTCGAGCCCTCGCCAGAGACGCTCGCCGAGTACAAGCCCTTCCTTCGCGGCATCATGGACCTGCGGGCCGGATTGGCCTCGACGGAGGCGGCGCAGCAGGTGCTCGGGCTGATGCGCGGGGCCACGAGCCCGGAGGCCCTCGAGGCCCTCGAGGTGAACCTCGACGCCGTCGGCGAGTGGGCGCACGGGACGCACGTCGCGGGGATCATGGTGCAGGGCCTTCCGCAGGCCCGGCTCGCCATCTTCCGCTCGGCGTGGGCCGGCGAGGCGCGCCTCTACCACCGCCGCGGGCCGACGGATGCCGAGCTGGCCGCGGAGCGAGCCAACGTCGAGGCGATCGCGGCGTTCATCCAGCGTCACGAGATCCGCGTCGTGAACGCGAGCCTCGGCTTCGGCGAGGACTACGTCGCGAGCCAGCTCCGCTACGAGTCCGAGACCTACGCCGACGACGCCGCCGTGCTCGCGCGCGCCGCCGAGGTGCATCGCCATCGCGCGGAGACCTGGCGCGCCGTCTTCGAGGCCTGCCCGGACACGCTCTTCGTCGTGGCGGCCGGCAACAGCAACCAGGACGTGAGCGAGTACGACGTCGTCCCCGCGAGCTTCGACCACGCGAACGTGCTCGTCGTCGGCGCGCTCGACCGCTGGGGCGAGTGGGCCACGTTCACCAACTCGAACCCCGAGCGGGTCCGCGTCTTCGACTTCGGCGTCGAGGTGCCGAGCCTGGTCCCGGACGGCGAGACCGTGCCCCTCTCGGGCACGTCCATGGCGTCTCCGAACGTCGCAAACCTCGCCGGCAAGGTGCTCGCGGTGAACCCGGAGCTGACGCCCTCCGAAGTCATCACGCTCATCGAGGAGACCGGGGATGCCATCCCGGCGCCCTTCGGGGGTGTGATCGCGAACGAGACGCAGGCCGTGGCGCGCGCGCGCCGAGAGCGCTGAGCCCGGCTACGGCTGATGCTCCCGGCTCGCGCGCTCGAGCGCGGCCTCGAAGCGGCGCTTGCCGGCGGCCGTGAGCGCCGGCAAGAGCAGCGCGAAGTGGTGGCGAATGCCCCGCTCGGCATCGGCCCAGCCGATCTCCTCCTTGGCCTCCATCTCCCGGAGGTGATCCATCCAGTGGCGGCTGAGGATCCAGAGCGCGCGGGAGAAGACGTCGATCTCGACCCCGGCGTCCGCCCGAAAGAGCCCCTCCTCGTGGATCCGGCGGATCAGCCCGCGCCGCTCCTCGAGGGACGCCACCATGACCGGGCTCGGCGGCACGACCGCGTCCGGGTCTTCGAAGATGCCGCGGTCGCGCAGAAAGAACCGGTAGTGCCAGCTCATGTCCATGGAGAAGCGAAGGCTCTCCACGTAGTCGTCGGCGACGTCGCCGGGGACGAGGGCTGCGCGCCGCGCCTCGCTGCGTGAATGCACGGCCCCGCTGAGGTGCAGGGCGAGGTCGAGCTTGGTCGGGAAGTGGTAGCTCAGGTTGCCCTGGGAGATGCCGACGTCCTTCGCGATCGCCGTCAGGCTCGTGGAGGCGTAGCCCCGGCGATTGAAGAGGCGGAGCGCCGCGGCGGCGATGCGTTCGGCAGTGGTGCTCACGTGGTTCTCCGCTTCGCTCGCGAAGGTAGCTTGCGCGATTAGGTAAAGCTACCTAGAGTATAGGTAGAGCTACCCAATCGATCGAAGGAAACAGCCCATGACCGCCCGAAACGTCGACCTCGACTCGCTGGCCCGACCCCACTGGACCGATCAGGAGCGCGCCAACGCCGCCCTCGCCGCGGACTTCGTCCGCCTGCTCATGAACGAGCACGACTTCGACGCGGTACGGGAGCGCTTTGGCGAGGGCTCCTACGTGCAGCACAACCACGGCATCGCGGACGGGCTCGAGGGCGTGCTCGCGACCATTCAGAACCTGATCAAGCGCTTCCCGGAGTACGGCTACGACGTGAAGACCGTCCTGGTGGACGGCGACACGGTGGTCTTTCACTCGCATGCCACGCTGCGCGGCGCTCACGTCGGCGACGACCGCCGCGGCTTCAACATCACCGACCGCTGGCGCGTCGAGGAGGGCAAGCTCGTCGAGCACTGGGACTCGATCCAGCCCATGGACCGCTTTGGGCGCTTCTACGCGCTCCTGACCGGCGGCACGGTGCGGAACGCCAACGGCACGTACTGACGCATGCCCTCAAGACGCCTTGCGCCGCGGCGGTGAGCAGGCGGCGCGAAGGCCAGCCACGAGCCGGTCGCCGGCTCGGCGGGCGCCTGCGATATTCCGGGCGACGGGGCCGAGCTCGAGCTCGGCGAGGGGGCCGGTCACGTGAATGGAGGGGTGCCACCGAAGCGCGTCGTCGACGACCGGGTACCCGCAAGGCGCGGTGGGCAGGGAGGCGCTGGCCTGCAGCTCGTCCACGAGGCGGCCGCCGGGCCGCGCGGAGGCGAAACCCGTCGCGAGGAGGACGCGCTCGACCCTCGAGGTCTCGCCTCGGGCGAGGCGGAGCTCGAGGTGCGCGTCCCCTACGTCGAGCGCAGTAACATCGTCTTCGTGCCATCGGATCGCGCCGCCCTCGATGGCCGCGAGCAGGGCTCGCTCCACGTCCGGTGGAACGGACCCCGGGTGACGTCCGCCGTCGATGAGCTCGCGGCGTCGGACGACGCACGCTTCGTCCCGGAAGCCGGTCATGCGCTTCGGGCCGAGCCAGGCCGACTCCCAATCGTACTGATGTCGCCGGAGAGCGTGGCGTGAGACGAGGTCCACGCGATGCCCCTCACCGACCAGGCGCAGGGCGACCTGAGCTGCAGAGATGCCCCCGCCGACCACCGCCACCGTCTCCCCGGAGGACGGCCATCCGTCGAATCCCGGCTCGAAGATGTGGCTGACGCGCGCCTCGTCTTCGGGCGCCCAGGGCGGCCGCAAAGGACGATCGCCGGTGCCGATGGCGAGCAAGAGGCGGCGCGACGCGAGCTCGTGGCCCGTCGAGAGCCGCACGCGGACCTCGCCCCGGCGAAGCGAGCATGCGTCGGCCCGCGCGCGAAGGTGACGCCGCGCGAGGTCGAAGGTCTCGATGACCCGCTCGCAATGCGCGTCGAAGAGCGCGAGCGAGGGCCGGTCGAGGGGCGGGGCAAAGAGACCGGGCGCCCGGTTTCGGCGGTCACCTCCGGCAAAGTGGTCGAGCGACCAGGGGCCGAGGTCGAGGTGATGCACCGAGGGCGAGCGGAGAAACTGCATGCCCGTCGTCGCCGTCCGGGTGCGCCAGCAGGCGAGCAGGCGGGGGCCCGGGTCGACGATCGTGAGGGCGTCCGGGTCGACCCCCGCCTCGCCGATCAGCCGGGCTGCGAGGTGTACGCCATGAATGCCGCCGCCGACGATCAGCCAGTCGAGGCTCATCGGGGCCTCCCGCGGCGCGTCGGTCGAGGCCTTCGGCTCGCGCTGCCGGCGCCGGGTCTGCTTGATTGATATTGCAAGTCGATTTCAATAATCGCCCCTTGGGCCGGTTCTGCAACCCAATTGCGCCGTAAGCGGCTCCCGCGTCGGAAAAAGACGCCCGGGCCGCGCTCGGGGTCAGCGCGAGCGGCCGCCTGATCGCAGCGGAGCGCGGTTGTCCCGGCGCGAGGGATCGGCGAGCCCCACCTCGGGGTCGAGCACGACCTCCGCCGCCTCGCCGGGTTGTGGCATCGCGAGGCGATGGCGTCCCGGTGGCACATGGTCCACGCGGCTCGCCAGCGCCTTCCCCTCGCCATCCAGGACCGCCCACCGAAGGGGTACGATGGCGCCGCTCCGCACGTCGACCTCCACATGGATCGCCTCGCCGCGCGACTCCGCCCGCAGAAGCCGCACGTCTTCGGTCCCGTAAACAGCGAACGCGCGGTCGATCCACGGGACTGCGTCCCCGAGCTCCCGGGCGAGGTGGCGCTTCAGATCCGCTGCCGTCGCGTAGGGCGGCCCCTCCGCCGCGTGGCGCGCGACGAACGCCACCAGTGCCGCCCGGAACCTCGCCGGGCCCACGGCTTCCCGGAGCTGCATCATCCGCAGCGGGAAGAGCGTTCGCGGGCCGCTCGAGTCCCGGAAGACCTCGAGCATGGAGGCTTCGGGCTCCATCGCTCCGGCCCGGCTCTCGAACCACTGCTCCACGAGGCGCTCGCGCCGCGCGACGGCCGCATCGGGAGGCGCCATGCGATCCTCGTCGCCCTCGGTCGCGCACCACTCGGAGAAGGTTGCCGGCAGGCCCATGTGGAGGGTCTTCGCGCCGGCGACGTCCGCGGGCACCACCCACTCGCGAACCCAGGTCCGCGCGACGAGGTAGCGGGCAAATTCGTCGAGCGACGATGAACCGATCGTCCGGTCCATCTTCCAGGCGTGGATCTCCGACGCAAACCCCGCGCCCCCCAGCACGCCCCAGCCGCCCTGGTGGAAGGACGCCTCGACCACGCGAAGGGGCCGGCCACGCTCCGAGCCGAGCGCCTCGGCGTGCCACATCGCCGCGGCCTCGAGACGCTCCCGGAGGCGACCGACGTTCCAGTCGTGCGAGGGGTGCCAGAAGAGCTCGATGGGATGGCCCGCGACGTCTGCGCGCTCCGTCGCGTAGATGCCGCTCGCGAGTCGCGTCCAGCCGAGCGCGTTCGCGCTTCGCGTTCGCACGTAGGCGCGGCGGCCCTCTTCCCAGCGCGCCTCCTCCACGCCCCCCGCCACGGGGCGCTGCGGCGCCTCGGTACCGAGCACGAGCGTCCAGTCGCCGCGTCCGAGGTGGCTGGCCCCGTGCGCCGTCGACGCTGCCGCGGCGGCCGTGGGGGTGAGCGCGCCTTCCTCGGGGAGGTGGTAGCGGCTCCGCGCCCAGGCGGCGGCATGCTCGAAGCGCCGCAGGTAGCCGAAGGTGGGCAGCAGGTGGAGGTTCAGGACGTTGGTCCCGTTCGGCAGCGTCTGGACCTCCGAGGCGTAGGTTTCCGGGGCGCGCCGATCCTGGTTTCGAAAGCCGCGCCGCACCGCCGTGGTGGCGCTCCACGCGATCTCGAAGCGCGCCCCGGGGGCCAGGGGCTCGGCCGGGCGTACCACCGCGTGATGCGTCTCCGGGAAACGCTCGACCTCGGCTTCGCCGATGGCCAGGCGTCGCACCTGGAGGTCCCGGTGCCACGTCATGTGCACCTCCGCGATGCTCGTGGCGTGCGGATTCAGCCCTCGAAGGATGCCTTCCACCTCCGTGCGGCCGCTGCTGGGGTGGAGCTCCACGGCGTAGTCGCCGCCGACGAGCACCGGTTGCGGCAGCCCCTCGACGTGTCCCCAGGCCCGCTCGTATGCCGCCTTCATCTCGCCGAGCGTTGGCGGATCGAAGTCGTTGAGCGATGCCGTGTTGTAGAGAATCCACCCATGCGAGAGCGCGAACGCCGCCGACAAGCCGAGCATCCACTTGCGCGCCGGCGGCGGCGGGTGAAGGGCCCAGCGTGACCAGCGACGCAGCCCGGCGAGGAGCAGGAGGGCCGCGAATAGACCCCAGTGGACCACGTAGCTCAGGTGACCCGGGAGCTGGCGGTCGAAGCCCGCCATGAAGCTGTAGTCGAGGTCCAGGTTCATGCCTGGCCGGAGGAGCGCGCTGTCTACGCCCGCGAGCAGCGCCGCCTGGTCGAGGAGCCCCGGGATCACCGCGGCGAGGACCACCACCCACGCGCGCCGCGTGGCGACGGCGGCGGCCGCGACGAAGGCGCCACGCTGGAGCGTCTGGGGAAACTGAAAGCCGAAGAGCTCCACGGGGTAGAGCCAGGGCGTGTCCATCGAGAACGGAGACCCCACGCTGGCCACGGTCTGGAACACGCCGAGGGCGACCATCGCCACGAGGGAAAGACCGGCCCCGGAAACGGCCATCGCCGCGAGCTCGTTTGCGGCCGAGCGCGTGGGAGGAGCCTTCGCGGACCGGACCCAGCTTGCCGTTCGGCGCGTCTCGTGGAGACAGAAGATGCGGATGGACGCGATGACGAACCACCCGAGGGTGACCAGGCGAAGGAGCCCCTCGACGTCATGCACCAGCACGTCCGTCGTGGGGTAGGTGTGGTCGAAGCGGCGCACGCTTCGCACCGTCGAGCCCGCCGCGACGACGACGACCGCTGCGCCGGCGCGCCACACTGGGCTCGTGAGCTGACGCTGCAGGGCGGGCCAGCGTGTCGCGAGGGATCGCGTGGCTCGGGGCTCGGGCGGCGCCTCGCGGGTGGGGACCCACCACCAAACCAGCGCCCCGAGGGCGAGCCAGACGACGCGATTGGCCACGAGCAGCGGCGTCAACGGACCGAGGCGCGCATTGAGCTCGTCCGGCGTCCAGCCGTGCACGCTCTGCGCCTCGGCCACGGTTCCGAAAGGCTCGACCAGCGCGTAGGCCGTGTGGAGCCACGAACCCGCCTCCACGAGAGGCACCAGGTTCTTGGTCAAAAACCAGAGCCCGATGAAGAGCACGGCGAGCCCGTAGAGTGACGCGGGCGTGGCAACGCGCTCGGCCAGCCCGAGGATCAGGCCGCCGAAGGCGATGCTCGGAAGCAGCGCGAAGAGCACCCACGCGCGGAGCACGCTCCCCGGAACGAACCCGCCGAAGGCGTGGGGATCGGGGTCGAGCCAGGGGGGGAGCAGGCGCAGCACGGCCAGGCCGACCGCCGCCACGGCGCTCGCCGCCAGGCTGAGGGCGATCCACCGCCCGAGGCGAAGACCTCGTGGGCTCCGCACGCACTGGGCGACCCACGCACGCTCCCCCGAGACGCGCTCGCGCGCGACCCGCGCGGCCAACCAGGGCAGCACGACCACCACCACCGCGTAGAGCATCAGGAAGGTCGTGCGGAGGTGCACGTTGGTCGGGGCGTCGTGACGAATGGGCCCGTAGGGCGCGTGCGCCAGCTGCACGACCTCCCAGGTCTCGAAGAGGACCGTAGCCGTCACGAAGACGCCGTAGACCGGGTGCCGAAGCACCCGGAGCAGCTCGAGGGCCGCGACCCTGGCGACGTAGCTCACGATGGCCCGTCGGCCTCCCCATCGCGCGCGCGCGCCATCAGGTCGACGAAGGTCGCCCGAAGCGAGGCAGCGGCCGGGCGCCAGGCCCCCTCCGGTCGGTCGTCGGCGACGCGCCACTCCACGAGCGCCCCCTCGCGAAGCCGCACGCGACCGGCCGGCGCCGCGGCGGGGCTGTCGATCGCTCGCGTCCAGAGCTTGCCGGCCAGCCGGTCCGCGAGCTCTCCGACGCTTCCCGACGCCACGAGCGTTCCGTCAAGCATGATCGCGGCTCGGGCGCAGCACTCGCCCACGTCTTCGACGATGTGCGTCGAGAGCAAGACGGTGTTCGTTTGACCGTAGGCGTGGAGAACGCGCAGCACCCGCTCGCGTTCGACGGGGTCGAGGCCCGCTGTCGGCTCGTCGACCAGGAGCAGCTCGGGCTTCGTGAGCAGCGCCATGGCCAGTCCGACCCTCTGCCGTTGCCCTCCCGAGAGCTGGTCGCCGTCCACGGGGAGGAGGTCCTCGAGCTCGAGCAGGGCGACGACCTCGTCGACCCGCTGGCGTGCCTGCGCTGCCGAGAAGCCGTGCAGGCCAGCGTAGTAGCGGAGCCCGCCCCCCGCATCGAAGCCCGCGAAGAGCCCGAAGTCCTGGGGCATGAGGGCAATGCGCCGGCGGACGTGCGTGGCCTTCGGCGTGATCGCCGCATCGCCGAGCATGAGGCGTCCGGACCGCGCGTCGAGCAGCCCGACCAGCAGCTTCATCAGTGTCGTCTTGCCGGCGCCGTTGGGGCCGAGGAGCCCGTGCACGCCCGGGCCGAAGGCGGCGTCATCGATGGCGAGCCGAAAGCGCTCGTTCGGGTAGGCGAAGCGGACGTCGCGGAGCGTGACGCGGGGACCGGCCATGCGGGCCGAAGCGTAGTGGCCCGCGCGGCGCGCGACGACCGACTTCGTGCGCCTGGGGGATGCGGCCTTCGCCCACGCAGTCGGCCGAGCGCTTACGCTTCGGGTTCCCTCCCCATCTGGGTAGTGTCCCCGGATGGCCGCCGTCGCCGCGCTCGTCGTTCTCGCCGCCTTCGCGCTCGCCTTTCGCACCTACGCCCGCTTCCTCGGCGAGCGCGTCTACGGGGACGGCGACGAGCTCGTGACCCCCGCGCACGTCCACGAGGACGGCGTGGACTTCGTGCCGACGCCGCGGCCCGTGCTCTTCGGGCATCACTTCACGTCGGTCGCCGGCGCGGCGCCGATCATCGGGCCCTGCGTCGCCGCCGACTGGGGCTGGGCGCCGGCGCTCCTCTGGGTCGTGATCGGGACGATTTTTCTTGGCGCCGCCCACGACTTCGGCGCGCTCGTGGTCAGCGTGAAGGAGGGCGGGCAGTCCATCGCGTCGGTCGCGGCGAAGGTCGTCAGCGGCCGCGCGCGCATCCTCTTCCTGCTCTTCGTCGTCGTCCTCGTCTGGCTCGTGCTCGCGGTCTTCGCGATGGCCATCGCCGGGCTCTTCGTGTCGCAGCCGCAGAGCGTCCTCCCGATCTGGATCGAGGTGGTGATCGCCGTCGCCATCGGGCTCGCGATCCGGAAGGGCAAGGCGAGCCACACGTTGCCGAGCGTGATCGCGCTCGTGCTCCTCTACGTCTTCGTCTGGGTCGGGACGAAGGCGCCCTTCGACCTCGGCGCGATGATGGGCGACGCGGGCGCGGCCCGGGACGTGTGGATCGTCGTGCTCCTCGTCTACGCGGGCATCGCGAGCCTCCTCCCGGTCTGGCTGCTGCTGCAGCCGCGGGATTACATCAACTCGCACCAGCTCTTCGTCGGGCTGGGCGGGCTCTTCCTCGGCCTCCTCATCGCGCGGCCCGAGTTCGACGCGCCGGCCTTCCGCACGCCCGGCGACGACGCGCCGCCGCTGGTGCCCATCCTCTTCGTGACGATCGCTTGCGGTGCGATCAGCGGCTTCCATGGCCTCGTCTCGAGCGGCACGAGCTCGAAGCAGCTCGACAAGCTCCGGGACGCGCGCCTCGTCGGCTACGGCGCCATGCTCGGCGAGGGCAGCTTGGCGCTCGCCAGCACGCTCGCAGCCGTCGCCGGCATCGGGCTCGTCGGGGCCTGCGCGCTGCCGGCGCAGGGGCCCGTCGCCGACCTCGGCTGGCACGTCTACTACGACAGCTGGGCGCATGCGGGGGCGAACAAGGCCGCGGCCTTCGTGCTCGGCGGGGGCGCGTTCCTCGAGGCGCTCGGCCTGCCGACGGCGCTCGCGCGGACGGTGATGGCCGTGCTCGTGATCAGCTTCGCGGCGACGACGCTGGACACGGCGACGCGCATCCAACGCTTCCTCGTCGCCGAGCTCGGCGAGGCCGTGAAGCTGCCCGTGCTCCAGCGGCCGGAGGTCGGGACGGCGCTGGCCGTCATCCCGGCGGCGATCCTGGCCTTCGCCGAGACGACCGATGCGGCGGGCAACGCCAAGCAGGTGGGCTGGGTGCTCTGGCCGATCTTCGGGGCGAGCAATCAGCTCCTCGCCGCGCTCACGCTGCTGGTGCTCGCGCTCTGGGTGGCGCGACGAAAGCGGCCGGTGCTGCCGCTGCTGATTCCCATGGGGATCGTGACGACGATGGCGTTGGCGGCGCTCGTCGTGAAGCTGCGCTCGTTTCTCGCGACGGGGAACCTGCTCCTCGCCGTGCTCGCCGGCGCGCTGATCGCGCTCGGGCTGGCGATGCTCGCGGAGGGCGGCATGGCGCTTCGGCGCGCGCGCCAGGCGTGAGCGGCGCGGGCGAGAACGCGCACGCGCCGCTGCGCGCGTCGAGTGAGCGGTGTCGCCGAGCAGGGGGCGCTGCGTTGGCGCGCGTCTCGTTCCGAGGCTTCCATGGGACGCGTCCAGCGCCAGCGGCGCCTGCCCCGTGACCCCCTGGGCCTTCGCTCAGCGGGGGCGGACGTCCTTCGCGGCCTCGACCGGCTCGAGACCGAGCTCCCACTCGGCGTCGAGGAAGTTGAAGGCCGCGGCGACGCGCGGCGCCAGGGGCGGCCCGAGGGAGACCCGCGCCGGCTCCGGGTCCACGAAGACGATGCCGCCCGTGACCCCCGGTCCCATGCGCACGCGAAAGGTCGGGGTCTCGCCCTCCGCCGCGAAGCGCACGCCCTCGTCCACCACCAGCGCCGCCTCCCGCGCCTCGACGGCGCGAGGGACGCCGCGCCACGCCGAGCCCGCGGGCTTCTTCAGCGACGCCTCGACGAGGAGCGTCTCGAGCCCCTTCGGTCGGTAGTCGAGGTCCTCGCCGGCCGTCAGCGCGAGGTGCAGGAGGTAGAGCGGCAGGCGCGGCTCGCCCTTCGCCAGGCGCGCGATGGCCGCCCCGAAGCGCGGGTTCAGCTCCGTCGGCCGGAACCCCTCCTCGGTCACGACCCCGTCCACGGTGAAGCTCCCCACGTAGCCATGGGCATCCCGGAGGCGCGCCGCCGTCCGGAGCGTCGCCGTGCGCATGGCCTCGGCGTCCTCGTCGCGCGGGAGCCAGAAGGTCGACGCCGCCGCGTAGGCGAGCCGCGCGCTCCCGGGCGTCCGGAGCACCAGCATCTCGCACGCCCGAAGCGCGATGGTCTGGCCGTCCGGGAAGACGAAGCCGTGCATCGAGCAGGGGATGCCCTCGAGGAAGGGCATCACGCGCACGCGATCGGCCACCTCGCCGAGCTCCGCCGCGGCCGCCGCGGCGCCCGGGTCGTCCCGAACCCAGCGGAGGTATTGGGCCGCGCCGTGCCAGCCGGTCCGATTGTCCGCGACCCAGACCGTGCCGGCACCGGCATCGAGGCGGGCGTGGGCTTCACCTGCCTCGGCGATCGGCACGATGGCGCTCGGCGCGCGCGGGACGCCCGCGGCGTCCCAGAAGGTGTCGACGCGCATCTTGTCCTCGAGCGCCGCCCAGCGATCGGGCCGCGTGCCCCAGGGCGCGCGCCCGGCCACGGGGCGGTCCGCGGAGAAGAGCGCGCGGATGACGCGCGCCTCGCCCGCGGGGTCGAAGGCGTCGATCGCCGCCTGCACCGGGGCGGGCGGCAGCTCGAGCGCCGCCTCGCTCGCGCGGATGCCCGTCATCATGTCCGGCGCCTTCGCGAGCGCGAGATCGGCCGTCGGGAAATCCGCCTCGACCTCCCCGGTGCCCCGCGACGCGCCGAGGGCGAATACCTTGGACGCCCCCAGCTCCTGCAGCTCCTTCGCCTGGGCCACCGCGAACACGAGGATGTCCGTGGCGACCAGCCAGGGGCGGCCAGCGATGACCTTCTCGAGCTCCGCGCGGTAGTGCTCGGCGTCCATGGCGTTAGCGTAGCGGGGGATTCTGGGCCCGGGTCCTGCGCCGACCTCACCCGCCGCCGAGCGTGGGGCCGTGCTCACCCCGCGCCCTTGCCGGCCTGCGGGCTCGCCGGCGAGAGTGAGCCCGTCATGACGTCGCGGCGGGCTCTCTGCTTATTCGTGCTGGCGGCCTGCGGAGGCGCGTCTCCGGCGACCGACGGGCCCGACCTCGGCGGGCCGGACACCGGCGGGCCGGACGTGGGGGCTCCGGACGCAGGCGCGGACCTCGGGCGCCCGGACGCGGGCGTGGGGCAGCCGACGGACGCGCAGCTCGCGACCTTCTGGGCCGAGAGCGGTGGCCGCGACGCCTTCCCGGCGACCTACGTGAGCGCCGTCGAGGCGCTGCTCCGGGCCGAGGACGAGGTCGCGGCAGGCGACTACGCGGCGGCGCGGCGGCGCCTCGACGCGATCTTCCGGGAGATGCCGCTGAGCGATCCCGTGTGGTGGCAGGGCGTGGGCCAGGACGGGACGAACGTGGGCACGCCCGTCGCGTACTACGGGCTCCGCATGCTGGACGTGATCGCGGACGCGGGCCTCGCGGATCCCGCGCCGCCCACGGACACGCTTCGCATGACCGTGCTCCTCGCCACCTGCGCCGAGGGCCAGCGTCCGACGACCCCGGAGCTCGACGCGGGCGAGGAGGTACGCCTCGCCTTGGACCCGGCGCTACGGGCGGACGACCACCGCATCGTCCACCAATCGCTCGCGCTCTTCCGCCAGTACGTGCGCGCCATCGCTGGCGTCGTCGTCGAGGTGGAGGTGCAGACCGTCGAGATCTGCGTCGAGGTGGTCTTCAGCGCCGACCCCGCGCGCGCGACGATCCGCGACGCCGGCTCCGTGGTCAGCGCCACGGACGCCGAGACCCGGGATGCCACGGACTTCTGGTGGGTGCTCTACCCCTCGAACGTCCCGACCGATCCGGCCTTCGGGGACATGGCCTTCATCACCGGCGGCATGGGCGGCTTCGGGCGCGCGCCGCTCTTCATCATCGACGACCTCTGGCTCGTCCGGAAGCCGCCGCACCTCGGCACCGGGACCTATTCGGACGTCGAGCGGCGCGTGTACCTGCCCCAGTGGCTGCAGCACGAGTTCTTCCACCACCTCTACCGAATCTTCCCGGAGTTCGGCCTCGAGGAGACGGGCCATCAGTGGTTCGACCGCGGCACCTGGCCCGAGGACTTCGTCGGCGCCTGGGAGCCGGACTACTACGCCGAGTCGGTCGCGAAGCGCTTCCGCGGTGCGGAGCCGTCGCTCAACGCGCAGCTCCGTACCGCCGCCACGCACGTCGACCTCAGCGCCTTCACCACGTCGACCTTCGCCGGCGCCTACCGCCGCGAGCCGGTGCAGAACCCCTGGCACGAGGTGACCCTGGAGGTCGTCGACGAGGCCGCGGGCACGCTCCGGTGGACGAACGCGGCGGGCGTTTCGTGGATCGTTCGCTTCCTCGGGACGCGGCTCGAGACCGCGGCCGACTCGCCCTACGGGCTGCAGACCGTGGCCATCGTGACCGAGCCCGGCGAGGACGGGCCGCGCCTCACGGGGCTCGCCTTCCTCGGCGAGGTCTACCAGCGGCAGCCCTGAGGGGCTTCGGGCTCGTCTCTTCACGGAACGCCGTTAGGCTGCGCGCATGCTGCGCCGGCTCGCTCCCGCTCTCGCCCTCGTTCTCATCGCCTGCGGGGACGACGCCGCGGACCCTGGAGCCCTCGACGGCGGGGCCATGGACCTCGCCATCGACATGGGCGCGGACGCCGGCGCGCCCGATCTTCCGCTCCTCGACCTGGGCGCCATGGACGAGGGCGTGCCGAGCGACGAGATCGTGCTCGGCGGCGAGCGCCCGGTGACGCTCCAGGTTCCCGAGGACTATGCGGGCGAGAGCCTGCCGCTGGTGCTCAGCCTTCACGGCTACACGAGCAACGGCGCCGAGATGGACGCCTATTTCGGCCTGCCCGAGCGCGTCGACGAGCGTCGCTTCTTCCTCCTGAGCCCTACCGGGACGGAGGAGCGCTCTTCGGGGAATCCCTTCTGGAACGCGACGGATGCGTGCTGCAACTTCTTCCGCTCGCCCGTCGACGACGTCGCGTACCTGACCGGGCTGATCGACGAGGCCGCGGCGCGCGTCGCCGTCGATCCCGCGCGCGTGTACGTCGTGGGCCATTCGAACGGCGGCTTCATGTCCTATCGCCTCGCCTGCGACGCGGCGGACCGCATCGCGGCCATCGTCTCCCTCGCGGGCTCGACGCACGGCGACGCGATGGAATGCGGCGCGAGCGAGCCAGTCAGCGTGCTCCAGATCCACGGGACCCTGGACTCGGTCATCGCGTACGAGGGCGGCGCCCTCGTCGCTGGCACCTATCCGGGGGCGGAGGAGACCGTCGAACGCTGGGCGCGCCGCGCCGGCTGCACGGGGGAGCCGACGCCCGGCGATCCCATCGATCTCGTGCGCACCCTTCCCGGCGCCGAGACCGAGGTCCTAAGCTACGCGACCGCGTGCGATCCGGGCATCGGCGCGAGCCTCTGGACCATCGAGGGGGGCAACCACGTCCCCTTCTTCCAGGCGGACTACGCGGATCGTCTGCTCGACTTCCTGTTCGCGCATCCGAAGCCCTGAGGCGTTGGCGCGCTCGTGGCGTCCGCGTGCGATGAGCCGGGCGAGGCGACGACGTTCAGTCGGCCCAGGCGCCGAGGGAGACGCGCATCGCGACGATCTCTCGGCGCTCGAAGACGCCCGCGGCGAGGTAGGGGTCCGCGTCTGCGAAGGCGTTCGCGGCGGCCTCGTCGTCGGCCTCGAGAACGAAGACGCTCCCGATGGGCCGGTCGCCGTCGAGGAGCGGGCCCGCGAGCTTCAGCTTGGCGCCCTGGGACTCGAGGTAGGCGAGGTGGTCGGGACGCGCGCCGGGGCGCACCGTGGCGCTGCCGTCGCGGTCGAAGCACTGGATCAGGAAGAGCACGGGCGAGAGGTGCCATGGCCGCCGCGAGCGCGGCAAGGGTCCCGCGCTCAGACGGCGTCCAGCGTCCCGAGGAGCTCCACGAGAAGGTCCACGGCCGCGCCCTGGTCCGCCTCGAGAGTTCGGCCGGCCACGGAGTACCCCTCGACGAAGGGAAGCACGAGCAGCACCGCGCGCTGACGGAGCGTGGCCGGGGCCTCGGGGCCCACGAGCGCCGTCGCGAGGGACGCCGCGTACCCTGCGTAGTAGGCGTCGAGCAGCGCCTCGACGGGCTCGTCGTGGGCGGCGAGGGACCAGAGCTCGCGGAAGATGCGGCACATCTCGGTCATCTCGTGACCGTGGCGCAGCGCGTCACGCAGCAGACGTTCGCGTCGCTCGGCGAGAGGCATCCCATCGGCCTCGGCGGTGGCGGCCTCCATCGCTCGAAGACACTGCGCGAGGTAGTCGTCCACGACGGCGCGGAGCAGGTCGTCGCGCGCGCGGAAATAGTACTGGACGTTGCTCAGCGAGATGCCGAGGCGGACCGCGACGCCTCGCATGGAGAGCCCCCGGGCTCCCTCGTCGCGGAGGATCGCCCGCGCCGCGTCGACGATGCGACGGGCCTTCGGGGACTCGCTCGGGGCGGGGGCGTTCATCGCGCGTTCGGTCGACCAGCCTAGCACCCGCCGGCCTTGACTCCCGGCGGGACCAGGTTACTAGGTCAGTCGACCTGGTCATATGACCTAGTCTTCGAGAAAGCGAGGCATGAGCATGCGAGGACTCGTCGTTCGGGAGGGCCGACCCACCGTCGTCCACGACCTCCCGGGGCCACGTCTCGGGGAGGGCGAGATCGAGGTCCGGGTGGTCGCCGCCTCCGTGAACCCAACCGATCTCGAGCTGGCGGAGGGCCTCTACGACGCCCAGCTCGAGGCTCGCGGGAAGGTCCATCTCCCGCGCACGGGTCTGGAGCTCTCGGGCATCGTCACCCGCGGCGGCCGCCGCTTTCGCGAGGGCGACGCGGTGTTCGGCTACATCGACCTGCTCGAGGGCGACAAGACGCATCAGGAGCGTGTGGCCATCCGCGAGGATGGCGTGGCGTCCAAGCCGCCCGAGCTGAGCTTCGTCGAGGCGGCGGCGCTTCCGCTTGGAGCCGAGACGTCCCTCGTCGCCCTCCGCGACGAGGTGCGGGCCAGCCCCGGACAGCGAGTGCTCATTCAAGGCGCGTCCGGGGGGCTCGGGGTGTACGCGCTCCAGATCGCGGCGCGGCTCGGTCTCCACATCACGGCGGTGGCGGGGCCCGGCCAGGCGCCCTTTCTCCACGGGCTCGGGGCGCACCGGGTGCTGGACTACACGCAGACCGACGTCCGGACCCTGCGCGAGACCTTCGACGTCGTCTTCGACCTTACGACGCGCCTCCAGTTCGCCGAGATCGCGCACCTCCTCGCGCCCGAAGGCCGCTTCGTCCCGAGCGAGCCGCTCAAGGCGGGCGTGGACTTCGGCGGGGGCGCCGAGTCGGGTCGGCGCTCCGTGAACCTCTGGGTTCCCCGCGGCGAGGGAAAGCGCCTCGCGGAGGTCGCCGGCTGGGTTCGGGACGGGAGCCTCCGCGTCTTCGTCGACTCGGTGTTCCCCTTCGAAGAGCACGCGGCGGCGTTCGGCCGCTTGCGAGAGCACGGAAAGCGAGGGCGCGTGGTGATGACCCTCGAGGAAGACGCCTGACCATGGATGCCCTACGCACGCCCAACGACCGTTTCGCCCGTCTGCCGGACTTCGATTTCGCCCCGCACTACGTGGAGGGCCTTCCCGGCTACCCGGGGCTTCGCGGGCACTACCTCGACGAGGGTCCCCGCGACGCCGAGCAGGTCTTTCTCTGCCTCCATGGCGAGCCGACCTGGAGCTACCTCTACCGGAAGATGATCCCCGTCTTCACGGCGGCGGGGGCGCGGGTGGTGGCGCCGGACTGGCTGGGCTTTGGACGCTCGGACAAGCCGACCGATCCGGGCTTCCACACCTTCCACACGCACCGGGACTACATGCTGGCGTTCATCCGCCATCTCGACCTGAAGAACGTCACCCTGGTCTGCCAGGACTGGGGTGGGGTGCTGGGTCTGACGATTCCCATGGCGCTTCCAGAGCGCTTCGGGCGGCTCCTCGTCATGAACACCGGGCTGATGATGGGCCCGGTCGCGAGCCCGGCCTTCGAGGCGTGGAAGGCCGACATGACGACGGACGAGGACGTCGACGTCGGCGCCATAATGATGAAGTACACGCCCTCGCTGACGGAGGCCGAAGCCGCGGCGTACGCGGCGCCCTTTCCCGAGGCGCGCTTCAAACTGGCCGTGCGCCGCTTCCCCCACATGATCGCGACCCGGCCGGACGCCGAGGGCATCACCGTCTCGCGTGCGGCGGCGCGCTTCTGGAACGAGACCTGGACCGGCCAGAGCTTCATGGCCATCGGCATGCGCGACGCCATGCTCGGGCCGTCGGTGATGCACCCGATGCGCGAGCTGATCCGCGGCTGCCCGCCGCCCCTCGAAATCGCCGAAGCCGGTCACTTCGTTCAGGAGCTCGGCGAAGAGGTCGCCGAGCGCGCGCTCGCCTCGTTCGCGGGCTGAGCGGTCGGGGCCCCCCCGCGCCCCCACCCCCCGGGGGGGGCCCCCCCGGG
>JBCDGX010000006.1:0-25765 GCA_038750805.1 Myxococcota bacterium | reverse complement strand
TCGTATCGAAGTACTCCACGTCCCGCAGGAGGACGCCGTAGCCGACCTTCAGGGTGAGGCCCTCGCGATCGCTCCGGGCCCAGAAGCTCAGCTCCGTGGCCGCGTCCAGCGCCAGGCCGCCCGGTAGCTCACCCCAATCGTCGGCCGGGGCGAGCCAGGCGATGCCGGCCCAGCCGCGGGCGGGCCCGTAGGCGACCCGGAAGCAGGTCGGGCCCGAGCGCGGGTTCTCAGTCCAACGCTCGTCGACCTCGAGCGCGCTCGCGTCGCCCATGAACCCGCTGGCGACGAAGGGCGTGTTCATCGCATCGGCTTCGCCGTAGAGCACGGCCGGGAGCTCGGCGCGCAAGGCCTCCGGGACGACCGGAGCCGCGGGGGTCGGCGCGGCGTCGTCCGAGACGACTGGCGCCGGCGTCTCCGCTTCGGCGGGGTCGGTCGCGTACGCGCGCGGGGCGTCGGTCGGCGCGCTCGCTTCCCGGGGCTCCTCCGCCGGCGCCCCGTCCCGCGGCCACATGACGAAGAGCGCCAGCGAGAGCGCGAGCCCGCTCGCGAGGGCGAGCGTCCCCCGGCGACGGCGGGGTGGCGAGGGCGCCTCGGCCAGCGTCACCACGGGGACGGCGTCCGCCGCGGACGCCTCGGGCCCAAGCTCGAGGAGCGCCGCCCGCACCTCGGGCACGGAGGGCCGCCCCGCCGGGTCCGTTCGCAGGCAATCGGCGAGCAGGCGGCCCAGCGCGCCGGCCGCGACCTCGCTCGGCAGCGCGAGCGTGGGCGGGACGCCCGAGGTCTTCGCGCGCATCAGGCGGAGGCCCCGACCCGGAAAGGGCGGCTCTTGCGTCAGCATCTCGTAGAGCAGCTCGCCGAGGGCGTAGACGTCGGTCGCCGCCGGCGCAGGCTCCGCGGCGAACTGCTCGGGCGCCATGTAGGCCGGCGTCCCCATCATCACGCCGGCCGCGGTCTGGTGCATCGCCTCGGGGTCCGGGACCTTGGCGATGCCGAAGTCGAGGAGCTTCACGGAGGGGGCGGCGGAGTCCCGGCGCAGCGGGCCGACGACCATCACGTTCTCGGGCTTGAGGTCGCGGTGCACGACACCCGCGGCGTGCACGGCTTCGAGGGCGCTGCAGAGCTGAAGGCCCGCGGCGAGCGTCTCCTCCACGCCGAGCGCGCGCTCCCGGAGGAGCTCCCGCAGCGTCGTGCCCCCGAGCAGCTCCATCACGAAGGTCACCCGCCGCGGCGCATCCGTTTCGAGGAAGTCGAAGACGTCGACGACGTTCGGATGTCGGAGCGCGCTGACGGTCCGCGCCTCGCGAAGGAAGCGCGCCACGTAGCCCGCGTCCTCGCTGAGCCGCGGGTCGAGCACCTTGATGGCCACGGGGCGGCCGAGCTCCGTGTGCTCGGCGCGGTAGACGCAGCCCATGCCCCCGTGGCCGATGACCTTCGTCAGGCGGTACAGGCCCACCCGTGCCCCCAGCGGCAGCGGGAGGATGCGTTCCCCGGAGAGCGCGCCAGCGAGCGAGTCCGAGCCGAACGCGCCGGTCAGGTCCAGGAGGGCTTCGAAGGGCGCCGAGTCGCCGCCGCTCGCGGCGAGGAGCTCGGCCACCGCCCGCGCCAGGGTCGGCTCCCGTGCCTCGAGGGCCGCCAGCTCCGCCGCCCGCTCCCCGGGGCTCGCGGCCTCGAGCGCGTCGAAGGTCGCCATGAGGCGCGCGTAGGCATCGGCATCGCTCATGGTCGTCCAAAGGCTCATACCGCGAGGCCCGCGGGCGTGCAGACGGCCCCATCCCCCTCCCCGCGGAACGGTGGCCGATCCCCTCACGAAAGCGTCCCCGAGGCCCGCGCGGAGCCCGGAGGGCAGGTACCCTCGTCGCGTGCACGGGGACCATCGGGGACCGCCCGCCGAGGGCGCCGGGGAGACGCGGCCGGCCCTCGCGCCTGCCCGAGGGACGCGCTGAAGCGATGGCCATCGCCTTCCTTCACCACGCCCCGAGCGACGCGGGCCTCGCCGAGGCGGTCGTGCGTGCCCTCGAGGACGGGGAGGCCGGGTCGCTTCAGCCGATCGCGGCGGCCCCGGGCTTCCTCGAGGCGCTGCAGATCCGCGGCGCGGCCTGCCGCGCGGTGGTCGACCTCGTCACCGACGCCTGGCTCGCGGACCCGACGGCGTTCGAGGAGACGCGCGTCGCCTGGCGCATGGGCAAGGCGTCCACGAGCCTCGTGCGCGTCGACGCCACGAGCCTCGACGAGGCTGCGGCGCACAGGCTCGAGCGCCTTCGTCGCGTCGCGCCGGAGATCGCTCTGGCCCATTCGAACGGCCGTTCGTTGGACGGTCGCGCGCGCAATGCGCTCTTCGAGATGCTCCGACGCGTGGGCGCCCAGGGAGCGCTGGGGCCGGATCCCGCCGTCTTCGAGCTCGGAGTCGGCGCTGCGCCCTTTCGGGGACTCGCTTCCTTCGGGGACGAGGATGCCGACGCGGGGCTTCTTTACGGCCGGGGGCGCGAGCTGGTCGAGCTGCTCGAGCTCCTCCGGGCCCGTCGGGCGACGGCGGACCGGCGGATGCTCCTTCTCGCCGGGGAGGCCGGAACGGGCACATCCTCGCTCCTCGCCGCGGGGCTCCTCCCCCGGCTTCGGCGCGAGGGCCCGGCGTGGCGCGTGCTCCGCCTGGTCCGTCCCGGTGATGATCCGCTCGGGTCCCTGGCCCGGGCGATCGCCGGGGCGCTCGCCGAGGACGGCGTGGAGCCGCGGCTCGCGGCCTTGCGGGACGACCTGCGCACGGCGCGGGCGGGGGAACCGCTCGAGGCGCGCCTCGAAGCGCTCGGACGAGAGCTGCGCGCGGCCTCGGGGCGGCCCCATGCGCGGGTGCTGCTCGCCCTCGATGGCTGCGACGCGCTCGTCGAGGCGGGGGCCGGGGACGCCGCAGCGCTCCGCGCGATCCTCGTCGCTGCGGCCCGGCTTCCGAACCCCTGGCAGCTCGTGCTCACGACCCGCACGTCGCGCGCGGACGCGGTCGCAGCCTGGCTGGAGGTCGAGGCCCCCGTCGGCCCCGAGCCCCTCGTCGAGCGCGTCGAAGTGCGAGCGATCCCGGCCTTCCGCGTCGATGAGCTCGTCATCCTTCCGGCCGCGCGCTGCGGCCGGCGGATCGACCCCGCGCTCGCGCATGCGCTCATCGTGGACCTGCCGCCCCGCGGCGGTCTGCCCCAGCTTGCGCATGCTCTCCACACGTTGAGCTCCGGCGACCTGACGCTCGCGGCGTACCGCCGCGCCGGGGGGCTGGCGGGCCTCTCCGCCAGCGCGCCAGCCAGCGCCTTTCCGCGCCATGTGCCGCTCCCGGAGGTACGCCATCGCCGGCTCACGCGGCGGGCCCTCGTCGCCCTGAGCGCCCTGGCGTCGCTCGCGATCGCCATGCTCTTGCTCCGGCCGCCGACGCCCCGAGGCTTTCGCGCGGAGCGCATCGCACCCTACGTGCTCGACCTGGCGGCGGAGCGCGCGCTGCGGCCCGGGGCCGTCTTTCGCGAGTGCGACGAAGGCTGCCCCGAGATGATCGTCGTCCCCGCCGGCAGCTACCTCATGGGCGACGAGGAGGAGCGCGACCCGAGCCTGCTCCCGCGGCAGCGCATCACGCTCGCGCGCCCCTTCGCCGTGGGGCGCACCGAGGTCACCTTCGCCGAGTACCGCGTGTGCATCGACCACGGACCCTGTGGGGAATGGCCGGCGGGCTACCGCCTTCCGGACGAGAACGGGGCCAAGCCCGCGGTCCACCTGGCCACCGACCGCATGCGCGCCTACGCGGGCTGGCTCTCGGAGATGACGGGCAAGCGCTACCGGCTCCCGAGCTCGGCCGAGTGGGAGTACGTCGCCCGCGCGGGGACGACGACCGCCTACTTCTGGGGCGACGTCATGCGTCCCGGACGTGCCCATTGCGAAGCGGGATGCGGCAGTCCCTTCGCCGGCGAGCGCGTCGAGGAGCGCGGCTTCCTCGTGGCCACGGCTCCGGTGGGCTCCTTCGCGCCGAACGCCTTCGGCCTCTACGACGTGCACGGCAACGTCTGGGAGGTCGTCGCCGATTGCTGGCACGAGAGCTACCGCGGCACGCCCACGGACGGCTCGGCGTGGCGGGAGGCGGACGGGGGGGAGTGCAGCGGCGCCGTCGTGCGCGGGGGTGGCTGGTCCGGCGTGCCGCGGGGCCTCCGGGCCGCGTCCCGCGATTGGCTCCCGCCGGACACGGTGGCACGGCCGATGGTCGGTTTCCGCGTCGTGCGCGACCTCGCGCGCTAGCCAGGGGGCGTCGCGTCGCCGCGCCCCTGGAGCGCCGCGAGCTCCCGAAGTCGCGGACGGATCTCGTCCAGCCAGGGCCTCGCCCGCGGGTCGCCCGCGAGGCCCGCCACGATCAGCGCCTCGAGCGCCGGCCGCCCCACCACCTCGGCGGGGAGCGCGACCCGCGCCACGCCCGCCAGCTTTCGGCGGAGCATCGCGAGGCCCGCGTCGGCGAAGAGTCGCTCGCCCGTGAGCATCTCGACGAGAACCTGCATGAGCCCGTAAACGTCCGTCGCTGCCGTGGCCTCCTCGGCCGCGAGCTGCTCCGGCGCCATGTAGGCCGGCGTGCCCGTGAGGCGCTCGGTGAGCGTGCGCCCCGAGACGCTCCGATCGGTGACCTTCGCGACGCCGAAGTCGAGGAGCTTCACGCAGGGGCTCACGCGGAAGTCGCCGTCGAGCGGCGCGACGACGAGCACGTTCCCGGGCGTCACGTCGCGGTGCACGACGCCCTGCGCGTGAACCGCCGCGAGGGCCTCGGCGAGCTGATGCGCGGCGTGCAGCGCCTGGTCCGGCCGGAGCCGCCGCGTCGTCAGCAGCTCGGCGAGCGTGGGCCCCTCGAGGAGCTCCATGACGCAGGCGACGCGCACCGGGCCTTCGCTCTGCACGAAGTCGAGCACGTCCACGATGTTCGGGTGCCGCAGCGCGTTCACCAGCGTCGCCTCGAGCTGAAGCCGCGAGGTGTAGCGCGCGTCCTCGGCGACCCAGGCGTGCATGACCTTGACCGCTGCGCTCCGGCCGAGGCGGAGGTGCTCACCGCGATAGACGCAGCCCATGCCGCCATGGCCGAGCACCTCGGTGAGCCGATAGGCCCCGATCACCTCGCCGAGCGCGGCGGGGAGCGGCGGTGCGTTCGGCGTCGGAGACTCACCCATGGGCCATGGTTGTACGATGTCGCCGTGCCCCGCGAGCTCTCGGACACGACCTACGCCCATCTCCGGGCCATCGCCGGGCGCTACCTGAAGGGCCGGCCGGGGCACACGCTTCAGCCCACGGCGCTCGTGAACGAGGCCTACCTCAAGCTCGAGAAGCGCGAGGCGGGCGGCTTCGAGAGCCGGGAGCACTTCATGGCCGTGGCGGCGCGCGTCATGCGCCACATCCTGGTGGACCACGCGCGGCGGAAGAACGCGGACAAGCGGGGCGGCGGCCGCGAGCGCACGACGTTGAGCCGCCTCGCGATCGACGAGCGCGAGCGGACCCTCGACGTGCTCGACCTCGACGAGGCGCTGACGGCGCTCGCGGACCTCGACGCCCGGCATGCCCAGGTCGTCGAGCTCAAGGTCTTCGCCGGCATGACGAGCCCGGAGATGGCGCGCGTGCTCGGCGTGTCCGTGGCGACGGTGGAGCGGGACTGGGTGAAGGCCCGGGCGTGGCTTCGGGTCCGCATGGGCGAGAGCTAACCCCGCGGCCGTTCTTCGAGGGCCCCCGTGAGGGGATGGGCCGTCCATTTTCGTGGAGGAGGTGAGCGCGGCCGTCGCCGCGCCATCGACACGAGGAACGGAAGTGAACTACCGAAAGATGCGCTCGGCTGGGCTCGGCATGATGATCGCCACGTCGCTGGGATGTGGATCGTCCGTCCCGGGGGCCGAAGAGCCGCCCACGGACGCCGGCATGACCGATGGAACGGAAACCAGGGACGCCGCGGGAGCGACGGACATGGGCCTCGGCCCCATCGAACGAATGCTCGCGATGATCGAGCGGGACGTCGATCCGAGCTACGTGTACGAGTACGAGGGCGCCCGCTTCGTGCCGCCGGAGGGCCGCACGCTGCTGGTGCTCGGGCAGACCCTCGACGGCATCGACGCGCACGTCGAGAGCTTCCCCGACGAGCCCGGACCCGGCGGCTGGGCGGCCTATTGGGGCATCCCGAGCATGGACGGCGTCGACCGGGAGATCGTCACGGAGGAAGGCAGCCGCCATAACCACCAGGAGCTCGTCGAGCGCTTCCCGAACACCGCGCTCCAGAGTGGCCTCTGGATGGTCGGGACCTGGGACGTCGCGCGGCGAACGGCCGACGGCGAGTTCGACGCGATCGTCCGGGACTTCAGCACCTGGGCGAAGACCGTGGCGCGGCCGATCTACCTCCGCATCGGCTACGAGTTCGACGGCCCGCACAACGAGCTCGAGCCCGAGGACTACATCGCCGCCTACCGGCGCATCGTGGACATCACGCGCGAGGAGGGCGTCGAGAACGTCGCCTTCGTCTGGCACTCCTACGCGGCGGCGCCCTACGACGGGAACCCCATCTCGGCCTGGTACCCGGGCGGCGACTACGTCGACTGGGTGGCCGTGTCCCTCTTCGGCCAGTCCTATGCGAGCTCCCCCGGGCGCTTCGCGGATGACGTCTTCGAGTTCGCGCGGGAGAACCGGAAGCCCGTGATGATCGCCGAGGCCAGCCCCATCCGCGGCATCACGGCGGAGAGCACGGACGCCTGGGACGACTGGTTCGCGAACGTCTTCTCGCTGGCCTACGAGCGGAACGTGAAGGCCATCAGCATCATCAACGAGAACTGGGAGAACTTCGCGGGCTCCGAGTGGGAGGACGCTCGGCTGCAGAACAACGCGACGATCGCCGAGGCGTTCTTCGCGGAGACCAGCGCGGAGCGCTACCTCAAGCAGTCGGACGAGCTCTTCGAGCAGCTCGGCTTTGCGCCCTGAGGCCGTCGGGCAGGGGTCCTCGCGCGACCGGAAGGGCGCGGAGGGCCCCGGCGGTCCAGCCCACCGGCGCGAAGGCATGGCGCGCGACGCGCGTCAGCGTGCGGTTCAGCGGGGGCACCGGCGCCAAGAGCACGCCCGCGAGCCGGGTCAGCCCCGCGCCGAGCGATGGGACCGGCGCGAACACCGGGCGCGCGAGGAGCCGAAGCGCCGGCCCGACGTAGGGGAGCGGGCGCCAGCCTCGGAGGGCGGCCGCGGTGTGCTCGAGGGTGCCGAGCGCCGCGAGCGCGACCATCGCGTAGGTGAAGGGGACGCCGAGGGGACGCTGAGCGAGAGCGCTCACGACGACGAGGACCAGCGCGGCCGCCGTCGCGTGCACGAGCGGGCGCCGAAGGAAGGCGAAGTCCTGCCGCGTCACGACCGCGACCGTGGCGAGGGCGGCGAAGAGGGACACCCCGACCTGCGCCGGGCTCTCGAGCGAAGCGAGCGCCGTCGGCGCCGCGAGCTTGGCGAGACCCAAAAAGAAGAGCGGCCCGTAGACGGAGACCTCGGCCATGGCGTGTGCATGCTTCAGAATGCGCCGGAGCCGTGCGGCCCATCGCGAGATGAGAGCGTGACCGGGAAGCTGGGCGCGGGTGGAGGGGGCGGCGGACGTCAGGGAGCGGGGATGGAGGGACGCGCGGAAGCCTTCGAGCACCGGAGGAAGGGAGGGTCGCTCCGCGCGTCCGTCAATGTCCGGGGCAGCGCCCGACCTGTCGTCGCGACGCCTCAGCCGTGCGCGGCGCGCCAGGACTCCGAGAGCCGCTCGAGCACGTCCCACTCGGCGTCGTCGAAGCCGTCCGAGCGGGCGAGGTCGTAGAGCAGCTCGTAGACGAGCTCCCGCGCGGGCCGGCGCCGGAGTCCCACCGCGGCCTCCTCGGCCACCTGCGCGTTCGGGTAGACGCGGAGCGCCCGGGTCGAGAGCGCGAGCCAGCGGTCCTCGGGCATCCCCACCCGATGGGGCACGGCCGCGAGCGCCTCGAGCTCCGCATCGCTGAGCACCCCGTCGGCCATCACGATCCACCGGAGGAGCGCGGCGAGGACGAGGAGCTCCTCCGGATTCAGCTGAATGGGCTCGAGCGCGTCGTCCATCGGGCCCGACGCTATCAGAGCCGCTCGGGCCGAGCCGGAGGCCGAGGGGGGATCATGCGCTCTGGAGGGCGACGAGCCCCGCGCCGAGGAGCGCGCCAAGCAGCAGGAGTGCCAACGCCCGCGTCACTGCCGCGAGGGCGATGCGAGCGCCCAGCGCCCAGTGCGAGAGTATGGCCCGGGTGAGCGCCGTGACGTCCCGGGCGTCCTCTACACTCGACGCGAGCGTCCGATAAGGAGCCCCGGGTCGATGCCACACGGTGCGGCCCCGAGCGCCGTCCCGCCGCACGAGGCCCCGGACCCTTCGGCGCCAGCGGCGGAGCTCGACCAGCCAGCCGAGGAGCAGGACGCAGACGATGCTGCACGCAGCCGCGTGGGGCCGGAGGCGCCGAGCGAGCGCCTCGACGAGAAGGCGTGCGCGAGCCGGGCCGTCGCTCGGCCGGTTCGGGGTGAAGAAGAGGCTCCCGATCCGCGCAGCCCGGCTGGGGCGGCGTTCGGGGAGAAGGCGGAGCGCGATGGGGTGGGACTCGCGATCGATGTGCCGGAGGACGCGGGGAAGAAGCGTCGCGAGCGGCGTGGCGTCCGGGAGCTCGGTCACCCAAAGCTCGAGGGGCTCCCACCCGGCGTGAGGCTCGCAAGCCCCGGTCTCCGAGACGCAGGCCCTGCGTTCGGCACTCGCCGGCAAGAGCCAGATCGCCTCTCGCTCCTGGGCCGGCCAGCCGACGCGAACGGTGAGAGACCGTGCGTGCCGATGCCACGCCACCTCGGGCCAGCGGCGAAGCGCCTCGGCCTCGGGCCGGAGCCGGCTTGGAAGGGCGAGTTGCATGGTGAGCTCGCCGGCCTCCGCCCTTGTAGCCACGTCGCGGAGCTGGCCGAGCGTCGCGCCGGCATCGACGACGAGGTGGAACGGCCGGAGTGGCTCCGCGGGGCCCGCGGGTCGCACGGCGCCCTCGTCGAACACGTGGAGGCGCCCGCTGGCGTCGAGCTGCGCGTTCGCGCCGAGCACGCCGTCACAGCTCACGACCTCCGGGTCTTCCGGCCAGGACAGCGGCTGCAGCGAGAGCTCGGGCCAGGCCTGAGCTCCCTGAACCCAGCGCGCCGCGTTTGCCGCCGGCAGCCAGCGCGGTGCGGCGCTGGTCGCCACGACGAGCAGGAGCACGGGCGCGAGTCGTGGCCAGGCCCAGCGTGCCTGCCGCGTGGGGCTGCCCCGCCGCGTTCCGAACACGAACGCGGCGGCGAGGAGCCCGGCAAAGGCCAGCGCGAACCCGAGCTCCACCGCATCGGTAACGCGGGCGAGGGTCCCGGCGGACGCGGGGTCGAGGGCGGTGGCTTCACCCCGGAACCGAGCGAGTATCGCGCCTCCGGCGAGCCACACCGACGTCGCGACCAGGCCGAGCGACATCGACGGCCATCGCCGGGCGAGCCACGCCGCGCGGCCGAGGACAAGCGCGGAGACGCCGAGCGGCCAGGCGAGGGCGCGCTGGAGCCCGGCCACGACGTCGGCCCCGATGGACGGCTGAATGCACCCTCCTCGACACCCCGCGTGCACGATCTCATGGACCCAGAGCTGACCGGCCCAGGCCAGGCTGAGCGCACCCCACGCCAGCACCATGGCCCGCCGGGGCGCGCGGTCCGCGGAGCGGTGGGCTCGGAGCGCGAGCGCCGTCGCCACCCCGATCAGCACGAGGTCGACCTCGTGCGTGTAGAGCCAGGGCCCTCCGTCGTAGCTCCACTCCCCCGCGAACCACCACATCGCGGGGACGAGAATCGCCGGCGCGACCCACGCCATCGCGCGGCGTCTCGGACCGGCGACCCCGAGGCCCACGAGCAAGAGCCCCGCCACGAGGAGGCCGGCGAGGGGAAGAAGCCGCCGCGGGAAGAACACCGCTCCCGTGCGCACCTGCGCGCCGACGAGCGCGCCGAAGCCCGCGAGGGCCAAGGGAACGCCGGCCGCCGCGGCGCGTCGCATACGCAACCTCGGATCCAGGCCCGCGGGGCTCATGCCCTGCAGGCTGCCTCCGGTTCGGGCGAGCTGCCACTCCGGCCTTGGCTGGCGCGATGGCCATCGCCTCTACGGGGCGCTCGCGGCGACGCGGCCGCGGGCAACGGTGCGGCCTCCTCGCGGGGACGCCCTCTCAGCCGGCGGTCGCGAGGACCCGCGCGACCACCTCGCGCGTCCGCGCCGGGTCGATGACCGCGTCGAGCTCGAGGAACGCCGCCGCCTCCACGGCCTTCCCGCGCTCGACCATCTGCCCGACGAGCTCCGCGAAGAGCGCGTCCCGCTCGGGCCCTTCCGCCGCCGCCGCGAGCTCCCGCTTGAAGCCGAGGCGCACCGCCCCCTCGAGGCCCATCGCCCCGAGCTCGGCCTGCGGCCAGGCCACCGTGAGGTCCGGCCGGTGCAGGCTCCCGCCGGCCATGGCCATCGCGCCGAGGCCGTAGGCCTTGCGCATCACGACGCAGACCATCGGCGGCTGGAAGCGCGCGCCGGCGACGAAGAGCTGGCCCATGCGGCGCACCGCCCCCTCCGCCTCGCTCGCCGGCCCGACCATGAACCCCGGGGTGTCCACGAAGCTCACGAGCGGGATCGCGAAGGCGTCGAGCAGTTCGAGGAAACGCGTCGCCTTGTCCGCGGCGGCGGCGTCGATGGCGCCACCGAGCGCGCGTACGTCGTTGGCGAGGACCCCCACGGGTCGCCCCTCGATGCGCGCGAGCGCCGTGATCACGCTCGGCCCGAAGGCGCGGCGGAGCTCGACGAAGGAGCCGGTGTCAACCACCCGCTCGAGGATCGGACGCCCGTGATAGCTGAAGCGCCGGTCCTCGGGGAGCGCGCGGCGGAGCGGAGCCTGGTCGTCGTGGGTCCACGCCTTCGCGCGTCCCTGGAAGAAAGAGAGCAGGTCCCGCGCGCAGGCCGCCGCCTGCTCTTCGTCGGCCACGAGGAGGTCGATGGCGCCCTTCGCGGCGAGCTCGGGCGCCGGGCCGATCTCCGTCGGCGCGAAGGTGCCGAGCCCGCCGCCTTCGATCATCGCGGGGCCGCCCATGCCGAGGAACGAACGTTCGGTGGCAATCGTGAGGTCCGCCGATCCGAAGAGGGCGGCGTTGCCGGCGAAGCAATAGCCGTTGGCCACGGCGAGGCGCGGCACCCGTCCCGCGAGTCCGGCCCAGGTGGCGAAGGTGGGCACCATGAGTCCGGCGATGACCGTCGTGACGTCGACGTCGCCGGGGCGGCCACCGCCACCCTCCGTGAACATCACGACGGGCAGCGAGCGCTTGCCGGCGACGGCGAGGAGCCGGTCGATCTTCGCGTGGTGGAAGTAGCCCTGCGTCCCCGCGAGCACCGAGTAGTCGTTGATCGCCACCGCAGCGCCGGCGGCCTCGGCGCCGAAGGTCCCGGCGTTGATCGTCGCGAGCCCGGTGATCACCCCGTCTGCGGGCGTCTCCCCGCGAAGCGCCTCGAGCGGCCGCCGCGCCCGCTGCGCCGCCACCGCCGCGCGTCCGTACTCGACGAAGGAGCCCTCATCCACCAGGGCCGCGAGGTTCTCGCGGGCGGTGCGAAAGCCCTTCCCGCGCCGCGCCGCGACCGCCTCGGGCCGCGCCGCGTCCTCCGCGAGCGCGTCGAGGGCCTGCCATTCGGAGAGCGGATCGCGGGGTTCGGTCATGACGCGCGCACGTTAGGGGAGCGCGTCCGAGCCGTCAGCCGTCGTCCGCTCAGGGCAAGAGCGAGGGCGTGGTCCGGGGCGCGACGAAGCCGAGCGCCTCGAGCTCCCGCCGGAGCGCCGGCCGCGACATGCCGAAGCGTCCCTTCTGCGCGTCGAAGATCTCGTCGAAGCTGCTCGTCACCGTCGCGTCCTTGCGCCCGAGAATCAGCGCGAGAGACGCGAGCTTCGAGCGGATGCGGCTGGCGGAGAAGCCCTGCGCCGTCACCACGATGTAGACGTGGTCCACGAGCGCGGTGAGCTCCCGAAACCACTGCACGACCTCGCGGCGAAGGCCCGGGCTCTGCCGAGGCGCCGCGTCGTCGTAGACCGCGACGTAGAAGAGAGGCCCGAGCCGCGCCCTGGCGACCTTCCCGACGTCCCCGATGAGGAAAGGGATCGCGGAGGGGTCCGCGCCGATCCAGTGCACGAGGTAGAGCGCGTCGACGAGCGTGATCTCGACCGACCCCGATGGATCCACCCGGGTGGTGGGCATGCTGGGCGGAACGGCGGTTTTCTCGACTCCTGAAGCGGGCCACGGCGCCAGATAGATGTGTCCGTCTACTTGCAGTGTGACTGAAATAACACATCGTCACTCCCCAAGGCGGGGGGGGTGGTATGGCTGAAGACGGTCGTGAACACGGTTGAAAGAGGACGATAGGGGCGATGCTCGGAATCGAGACACGCTCCCTGAGGCACCTGGTGCGGCGGCTCTTCGCCGCCGACATCGGTCCCTTGGAAGCCGGTGAGAGCCGGCTGGAGGTCATCTGCGAAGCCGAGCGGGGAGAGCGGCTGGACGCGGTGTTCCTTCCGGAGCAGCTCGAGCGCGTCCGGCGCACGCAGGAAGACACGAGCTACGAAAACGAGCTCGTACGCCTGAGCGCCGGGCCGGTGACGCACGACGCCTCCATCGCCGTGCAGCTGAAGAACGCCCGGCTCGTCGAGGGCGTCGTGTTCGCCGACCGCGTGCGCTGCCCCCTGACCCACGAGCGTTTCTCTTCCCTCCGTACGCTTCGCGAGCGCACGCGCGTCGAGCTCGGGCGGGCGGCCATCCCCTCCTCGACCTATGGAAGCCGCTACTTCGCGCACCGCATTCTCGACGACGCCGTCAGCGGTCTCGCCGCCCGGAAGCTGGCGCCGGTCTTCTGGGCGGACGACGGGAAGGCCCTCGGCGAGCACGTCCGGACCTATCTCCGCGCGGTGGATCTTCCGGAGCGGAGCCTGCGGAACGCCGACATCGACGAGCTCTGGCTCTTCCCGCACGACTACGCGCTCAACTCGCACAAGACGGAGCGCATTCGGGCGCTTCGGCGTTCGGTCCAGCGGCTCGCGACCGACGGACGCGAGGGTCATGGCGTCTTCCTCCGGCGCCGCGGCGGGGGGCTTCCGCGCGGGCTCACGAACGAACGCGAGCTCGAAGCGCGGCTGGCCGCGAAGGGCTTCGAGATCGTCGACGTGCCCAACCTCCCGGCGGCGGAGATCCAACGGCGCTGCCGTGGTGCATCGGTGGTCGCGGGGGTCGAGGGCAGCGCCTTCACGCATGCGCTCCTCGGCGCGCCTCTGACGGCGGCGCTCGTGCCGATCATGCCGCCCTTCCGCTTCAACAACTACTTCAAGGACTTCACGGACGTCCTCGGCATGACCTACGGGTTCGTCGTCGGGAAGGGCAGCGAGGAGGCCTTCGAGGTGGACGTCGACGAGCTGCTCGAGACCATGGATCTCGCCGTGAGCGCGGCCGCGCGCCGGCACGCGGGCTGATCCGGAGAGGCGCCGCTCGTACCGTGGACTCGCGCGCCCTCAGAGCCCGAGGCGTTTGAAGACGGGCTCGGGGATGGCGCGGATGATCGCCATGATCCAGCGCCAGAACCACGGCGTGTAGAGGACGTTCCGGCGCTTGTCGACGGCGCGGAGGATGTCCTTGGCGGCCTTCTCCGGCGTGGCGACCAGCGGCGAGTCCGGGTCGAGGAGCCCGTGGGTCATCGCGGTGTAGACGAAGCCCGGCTTCACCGTCACCACGTGCACGTTCTTCTTGGTGAGACGGTTCCGGAGGCCCGAGAGGTAGGCCGTCATGCCCGCCTTCGCCGAGCCGTAGATGTAGTTGCTCATCCGGCCGCGGTCTCCGGCCACCGAGGAGATGCCCGCGATGAAGCCCGCGCCGGCCTCTTCGAAGCGCGCCGCGACGCGCTCCAGCACGGAGACCACCCCCGTGAAGTTCACGTCGATGGTGCGCAGGGCCTCCTCGGGCTCCGCCTGCGCGCGCTCCTGCTCCACCATGGTTCCGAAGGCGACGACGACGCCGTCGAGCTTCCCCGCCGCGTCGAGCACGCCGGCGTGCGAGGCGTGGTCCGTCGCGTCGAAGCGGATGACTTCGGCCGTGGCCTGGTGCCGGACGCGGAGGTCCGCGGCGATGCGCTCCGCCTCCTCGAGGTTGCGGGCCGCGAGCACGAGCTGCTCGCCGCGCTCGGCGAAGGCGTCGGCCACGCTTCGGGCGATGCCGGAGGTGGCGCCGAGGATGAGGATCCGTCGACTCATGCCGCGTTCACGAGCCCGACGCGGCGTGCCTGCGCGGATTGGAAGCGGCCCTCGGGGTCGACCTCGCCCTTGTACGCCAGGAAACGCTCGGCCTCGGGGTACATGGTTCGAAAGGTCACCGGGTCCATCATCGCGTCCTTGGCCAGATAGAGACGACCGCCGTGGTCGAGCAGGATCTTGTCGAGCTCGGCGACGAAGGGCATCAGCTCCGGCCCGAAGTTTGGAAAGTCCAGCGCGAGCGTGTGCCCGGGGAAGAGGTAGGACATCCACCCCCGGCCGCGCTCGCCGCAGCTCTTGAGCACGGCGAGGAACGACGCCTGGTTCTGCCTCGCGATGCGCTCGAGGAGCGCCACGAGGCCGTCGCGGGAGGTCTCCTTCGGCAGGAGCGCCTGGTACTGAACGAAGCCGCGGCGCCCGTAGATGCGGTTCCAGTGAAGGACCGAGTCGAGCGGATAGAAGAAGGTGTCCCAGTCCACGAGCTTCTGCGTGGACTTGTTCGCCGCGTAGTAGACCGTGTTGAAGGCCCGGACCGTCAGCGGGTTCAGCGCGTAGGATGGCGCCTGGAAGGGCACGGCGAGCTTCCGCTTCGGCGGGGTCGAGAGCGGGGTCGCGCGCCGCCGCCCCTTCAGCTGCTCCACCTGCGCGTCCTTGGCGACCATGACCACCGAGCGTCCGAGCGACCGGCCCTTGGCCAGGCAGTCGATCCAGGCGACCGAGTAGCGGTAGTCCCCGTCGGTGTCGGCGAAGGTCCGGAGGCTCTCGTCGAGGTCCTTCGTCCGACGGAACGTGACGTCGTAGTACGCGGTCTGAACCGGGTGAAGGCGGAAGCGGGCGCTGAGCACGAGCCCCGTCAGACCCATGCCGCCGATGGTGGCCCCGAAGAGATCCGGGTTCTCGGTGGGGGAGCAGCGGACGATCTCGCCGCTGGCCAGGAGCAGGTGAAAGTGCTCCAGGAAGTCGCCGAAGCTCCCGTCGGCGTGGTGGTTCTTGCCGTGGACGTCGGCGGCGATGGCGCCGCCCACGGTCACGAACTTGGTCCCGGGCGTCGTCGGCAGGAACCAGCCGCGGGGTTGGACCACCTCGATGATCTCGCCGAGGGAGACGCCGGACTCGCATTCGATGACCCCGGCGTCCGCGTCGAAGTCGAGGAAGCGGCTCAGCCCCGTCTGGTCGATCACGCCGGCCTCGTTGAGCGAGGAGTCGCCGTAGGAGCGACCGAGGCCGCGGGAGATCAGCGTGCCGCCGGCGGCGACGCACTCCTGGAGGGCGCCCCAGCTCGAGGGGCGGTGCACGGCGCAGGTCTCGACCGTGAAGTTGCCCCAGCCCGAGAGCGCTCGCTGCGCGGTGCTCAAGGCCTTCAGCTCCCCGCCGCGCCGTCTTCGACGCGCCGCGCGGCGCCGACGTTGGCGTCGTCGTCGGTGAACACGAGCTCGAAGGCTCCGTTCATGTTCGGGTCCGCGACCCAATCGCGCACCGCGTCCGTCCAGTCGACCATGTACTTCACGCGCGTCTGGTCCCGGAGGTACTCGACGCCCTTGCCCTCCGAGAGGGCCTCGTAGGCGGCGATGTTGACCTTGCCGTCGAGGTTCAACGTGCGGTCGTGGAAGAAGTTGAGCGTCCCGGTCTGGACCGCCGCGACCCACTCGTCCTCGGCGACGTTCTCTTCGACCCAATGCACGACCTGGTCGTGCTGGTGATCGTCGCCGCGCCGGTACTGGAGCACGTTCGTGGCCAGCGCGAGCGGAAGGAGTGCCGCCACCGCGAGCGTCGGCAGGGGGCCGGGCAGGCGCTCGAGGATGGCGAGCGTGACGACGGCCCACACCACCATCAGGAGCGGCGTGAAGGGATAGAAGTAGCGGGGAATGAACCACCCGGCGCCGAAGAAGAGGCCGTAGAAGGCCATCAGGCAGGGGATGTAGATGACCGCCAGCACGATCACCCGCCGGGCTCGGTCCGAGGCCGGGCTCCAGAGCCGGCGCACGAGCGCCGCGTAGAGGAGCACCCCGAGCACGGCGGCCACCTCGAAGGCCGTCGTGGTCTCGATGGCGCGGGGGATCGGGAGGATGGCGAGGGCGTTCTCGACGAAGTTCGGGGCGACCAGATGCAGGTTGGTCGCGAAGCCGGCGTTCAGGGACTCCGCACGCCCGGACACGGGCATGATGTGCCCGAAGTTGATCTGGTTGAACGCGAGCCAGGGGACCGCGACGGCTACCGACGTGCTCCCGAAGATCAGCGTCCGGAGGAAGTGGTTCCGCGCGAGCTCCTTGCCGCCGGCGACGTAGCCCGACCAAACGTACGTGAGGCACGCGGCGAGGATGAGGAAGACCGCGTCGTTCCGGATCCAGAAGGCCAGTCCGAGGAGCAGCCCGACCGCCAGGCACTTGCCGAGCGGCCAGGGCGTACGCCCCTCCTCGTTGGACTCGGAGAAGACGAGCGCCACGGCGATGACCATCAGCGCGTAGGGGCCCGTCTCGAGGCAGTTCATGGAGTGCATCATGAACAGCGAGCCCGAGAACCAGACGGCCGACGTGAGCCAGGCCGCGGGCCTCGCCTGCGGGTGATCGCCGAGGCAGCGCTCGACCAGGCGAACGAGGAGCAGCGCCGCGACGACGGACGTGGCGGTCAGCGCCAGCTGCGTGAGCCAGACGCCCCAGAAGCGGTCACCGCCCGCGAGGGAGAAGAGGCCGCTGATCACCAGCGTGACCCCTGGCTGGGTCCCGTTGGTCGGAATCGAGCCGTCGGCGGTGGCGAAGCCGTTGCCGATCGCGAGGTGCCTCGCGATGGTCATCATCAGGTAGCCGTCCTCGGTCGGCCACTGCCAGAACACGCGATTGGCTTGGTTGAAGAGCGGTGCCAGGCGGCCGACGACACCGACGCCGAAGAGGCCCCACACCACGATCCACCAGGCCGGCCGGCCGGCGGGAGACGAAGGGCCCGTACGCATTCGTGGCGGAGTCTTCCACTCGGGCTGTCCGGTAGCAAGGCGGGCAGGAACCCGTTGCCGCGGGCGTTCCCGGCCTCCTCATCCCGCCCATTTCAGGGACGCGAAGCGTCGCCGCAGCGGCGGGGTTCTTGGGCCGCTCAGAGCTCCGGCGGCGCCTGGCCCGCCGGGTAGGTCTTCAGCGGCACGACGCCCTCGCGCCAGGCGGCGACGATGGGGTCGACGATGCGCCAAGCTTCCTCCGCCTCGTCCCCACGAATGAAGAGCGAGGCGTGACCCTCGAGCATCTCGAGGATGAGGTTGGCGTAGGCCGAGCGGGGGCTCGGCGGGGACATCAGGTCGAGCTCCTGCGGGAGCGGAGCGAGGTCGTCGCCGTTGATGATCGTGCCCACGCGCACGTAGGGCTTCATCAGGCCGATGCGAAGCACGTTGGGGGCCACCACGCGCTCGAAGGGCGCGACCACCGGCTTGAAGTGGATGGCGATCTCCGCGCGGTCCTCGGCGAGGGCCTTCCCGGACCGGAGCACGAAGGGCACGCCGTCCCAGCGGTTGTTGTGGATGTTGAGGCGGACGGCCGCGAAGGTCTCCGTGTTCCGCGACGGGTCCACGCCGGGCTCGTCCACGTAGGCCGGCACCTGCCGGTCGCCGATGGTGCCGGCGCCGTAGCGCGCGCGCACCGTGTGGTAGCCGATCTGCTCCGGCGTCGGCGTCCGGATGCTCCGCAGCACCTCCACGCGGGCGCCGCGGAACGAGGCCCCGTCGATGCGCGCCGGCTCGTCCATGGCCACGAGGCTCATCGCCACCATCAGGTGGTTCTGGAGCATGTCCTTCAGCGCGCCGGCGCGGTCGTAGTAGCCGGCGCGGCCCTCGAGGGCGAGGCTCTCGAGCCAGCTCACGTCGATGCGCTCGACGTGGTGGGCGTTGAGGAGCGGCTCGAAGAGCCGGTTCATGAAGCGGAGCGCGAGCACACGCTGCACCAGCGTGTCCGTGAGGAAATGGTCGATGCGGAAGACCGTCGGCGCCGGCATCTTCTGGGCGAGGATCGCGTTCAGGCGCTGCGCCGAGGCGAGGTCGTTGCCGAAGGGCTTCTCGACCGCGAGCGCGTCGTCCGTGCCGAGGCCCGCCTCGGCCAGGGCCGTGAGCGCGCGCTCCAGGATGACCGAGGGCAGCGCGAGGTAGACGAGCTGAGCGCCGCGCTCGGGGCCGAGGAGCGCCTTCACGCTCTCCGGATCCGTCACGTCACCGACGCGGTAGTCGAGGCGCCCCACCACGGAGGCGCGCGCTTCGGCGGGGATGCCCGCCGCGTGCTCGGCGAGGGCCCCCTCGATGTGCTCCCGGAAGGCCTCGGGCGTGATGTCCTTGGTGGACGTGCCGAGGATCTTCAGGTCGTCCGGGAGGCGCCCCTCGCTCGCGAGCTGGGCGAAGGCCGGCATGAGGAGGCGGGCGGTCAGATCGCCCGTGGCGCCGAAGAGAACGATGCGACGGTACATGGCGCCGCGAGGCTACCATCGCGGGGGTGCGTGGACGGCCCCGCGAAGGGGGCCGCCCCGCGCCCTCAGGGGACGTTGACGAGCTGCACGTTGCCGCCGGCGGTCATGAAGCCGGAGACGTCACGGACCGGCGCGTCGGCGTTCGGCGTCGTGACGTAGAGCCGGTCCGACGCCGTCGTGAGCTGCTCGATGTAGACGACCCGCTCGCTCCCGGGCACGACGCGCCATCCGTCCAGGAGAACCGAGCCGTTCGAGATGACGGGGTTGGCGCCGTCCGCGGGTCGGTAGGCGAGGAGCACGCGGTCGCCGCCGGCGCTGAAGGTCGCCGCGTGGACGAGATGGCTGCCGCTCGGCGTCCAGCGCATGAGCCCGAAGCTCACGGCGCCCACAGCGAGCTCGGTCACCACGTCCGTCTCGAGGTCGACCACGCGCCGGGAGCGGGTGCCCATGCCCATGTCGAAGAAGTTGTTCACGGCGTAGCGCCCGTCGCTCGACACGAAGGGCGGGCCCGTGGGGCGCTCGCCCAGCGTCGCGGGGAGCACCACGCGCGTCGCCTGGCCCTCGGGCCCCGTCGCGTAGATGCCGGCGCCGGCCGCGGTGCCGTAGCGCCCGTAGAGGATCCCCTCGCTCGTCGGCAGCCAGCGGTATCCGCCGAGGCCGTTGCCGCCGGGGCCGTCCGTCGCGATGCGCACGTTGCCCGTGCCGTCCGCCCGCGTCGTGAAGAGCTCGATGTCCGAAGTGACCTGTCCGACCACGTAGAGCACGCGGCTCCCGTTCGGCGCCCACCCGATGAACTGATCGAAGGTCGCGGGGGCGAAGGGAACGCCCGAGAGGGAGACGGTCTCGCTCCCGTTCACCCGGACCGAGAAGAGCTCGAAGACGTTGTTCGCGCTCTGGTCGGCCCAGTAGGCCAGGCGGTCCCCCGTGGGCGACCAGGCGTAGCTCTGGACGTCGCCACCGAGGGCGAGGGGAGCGCTGACGCGGCGCGCGCCGCCGCGCGGCCCGGTCACCCAGAGCTCGACGACGTCGTCGACGTTGTGGTCGGCGCGGTAGGCGAGGTGCCGGCCGTCGGAGGACCAGGCCACGCCGTCGCTGCGCACGAAGCCGCCGGGCACCGGATCCACGGAGACCTGGGCGAGCCCGCTGCCGTCCGGGCGCACGGTGAAGACGCGCCCGTCCGCGGAGACGATGGCCACGCGGCTGCCGTCCGGGGCCCAGGGCCGCTGTGGTCCCGAGAGCGCCGGCGTCGTGTCCGGGAGGAGCACCTCCGCGAGCGCCGATCCGTCCGTGCGCGCCACGAAGGAGCGCCGCACGTCGAGACCGCTGACGACGAAGATCACGTGCCGCCCGTCCGGCGAGATCCGGTAGTCCGGCCGCACGTCGGCGCCCGGGGGGATCGGGCCATTGAGCCGGACGGGGTCGCCGCCCTCGAGGTCCGCCGCGTAGAGCTCCCGGCGACCGGCGAGGTCCTTGTCCGCGAGAAAGACCGCGGTGTCCGTCTCCGGCTCCGGCTCCGGCTCCGGCGCGGGGCCATCGCCACCGCCGCCGCCACCGCCGCCACCGCCACCGCCGCCGCCGCCGCCGATCAGCAGCGTGACCTCGCCGAAGCCTGCGAGGCCGTCCCCGAGGTCCACGTCGACCGCGAAGCTCAGCTCCTCCCCCTCGGCGTCCCGTGGCGCCTCGAACCACGCCGAGGGCGCGTCGGCGTCGTGCACCACCACTGCGGGGCCGGACGTCTGGACCCAGCGCGTGCGCGCGCCGGCGGCGATGCCCTCCACGTCCGAGAGCTGAAGCCAGGCGAGGTCGCCCTGGCGCACCGAGCCCGGCGCCCGTACCTCGAGCACCGGCGAGGCCGGGCCCACGATCACGTGATCGACGACCTGCATCGGGGCGGGCGTCGCCGCCTCCGGATGCTGAAGGTCCTCGGGGAGCTCGATGGCGGGTGGCGACTCCGCCCCGGGCTCTCCACAGCCCGCCTGCACACCCAGCACCCCTAGAACGACGACACACCTACACCACACGCGCATGGACCACCTCCACCTCCATGCCTACGCAGTGGTCTCCGGAAAATTCCGCCTTGAATGGATGCTCGGCGCTGCAGGTGTCGCGGGCGGCCTTCGCCGCGTGGGGGCTGGCCCCGGCTCCCCCCGCCCGCTAGACCCTCGCCCCATGCCGGCCCCGCACGAGAACCGCCGGACCTTCGCGATCATCAGTCACCCGGACGCCGGGAAGACGACGCTGACCGAGAAGCTCCTCCTCTACGGAGGCGCCATCCACATGGCCGGCGCCGTGAAGTCGCGGAAGTCGAAGCGCTCCGCCACCTCGGACTGGATGGAGCTCGAGAAGCAGCGCGGCATCTCCGTGACCTCCTCGGTGCTCCAGTTCACCTACGATGGCTTCCGCTGGAACCTGCTCGACACGCCGGGCCACAACGACTTCAGCGAGGACACTTACCGGACGCTCACGGCGGCCGATTGCGCGATCATGATCCTCGACGCCGCGAAGGGCGTGGAGCCGCAGACACGGAAGCTCTTCCACGTCTGCCGCATGCGCGGCATCCCCATCGTCACCTTCATCAACAAGCTCGACCGACCGGCGCGGGACCCCTTCGACCTCACGGCGCAGGTCGAGGAGGTGCTCGGCATCCAGAGCTATCCCATCACCTGGCCCATCGGCTCGGGCGACCTCTTCCAGGGCGTCTACGACCGGAACCAGCGGAAGGTGCTTCGCTTCCACAAGGGTGATCCGGGCAACCAGAAGAAGGTCGAGGTCGACGTGAAGGGTCTCGACGACCCCACGCTCGACGAGCTCCTCGGGGAGGACGCGGCAGGCTCGCTCCGGGACGAGGTCGAGCTCCTCGAGGGGGCGGGGGAGGAGTGGGAGGACGCGCGCTTCCTCCGCGGCGACCTCACGCCGGTCTTCTTCGGGAGCGCGCTGACGAGCTTCGGCGTCGAGCCCTTCCTCCGGCGCTTCGAGACGCTCTGCCCGCCGCCCGGCGCGCGGAAGGATGCCGAGGGGGCGGACGTCACGCCGACCGACGACCGCTTCAGCGCCTTCGTCTTCAAGGTGCAGGCGAACATGGACCCCTCGCATCGGGACCGCATCGCCTTCGCGCGCATCATCAGCGGGAAGTTCGAGGGCGGCATGCGTGTCCACCACTTCCGCCTCGGCAAGGAGATCCGCCTCAACCGCGCCGAGCAGTTCTTCGCCCAGGAGCGCGAGACCGTGCGGGAGGCCTTCGCGGGCGACATCGTGGGCCTCTACGACCCGGGCGTCTTCCGCATCGGCGACACGATCTCGACGGGCGGGCCCATGAGCTTCGACGCCGTCCCGCGCTTCAGCCCGGAGCATTTCGGCCGCCTGGTGCTCCTCGACCCGCTCAAGCGGAAGCAGCTCCAGAAGGGCATTCACCAGCTCGCCGAGGAGGGCACGGTGCAGCTCTTCACGGAGCCGGGCCGGGAGAAGGACCCGATCTGCGGCGTCGTCGGGCGCCTCCAGTTCGACGTGCTGACCTTCCGCGTCGAGAAGGAGTACGGCGCGAAGATCCGCTTCGACCCGCTCCCCTACCAGCATGCGCGCTGGCTCGAGGGGCCCGAGACCGCGGACGAGGCCCTCGCCATGCGCATCCCCATGGTGGTGCACGACGTGGACGGCGGGCTCGTCGCGCTCTTCCGCGACGACTGGGAGCTCGAGCGCTCGGTCCGGGACAACGCCGAGTGGACGTTCCACGAAACGGCGCCCATCCGCGCCGGCGCGTAGGCTAGGCCCGGACCGGACTTCTTGACCCGGTCCGCCGTCTCCGAGCTACTTCTTCGCCGCGTGCTGAATGGAGCGGCGCCCGCCCCGTCGAACCCCGCGCGCATGAGGACGATGACGATGACCGGACCGATCTCCCGAGGACTCCGCCTGAGCGCGATGCTCGCCTTCGCCGCCTCCCTCGCCTCCGCCGCGCCGACGTCCGCCCAGTCGCGCGAGCTGAGCGTCGAGCGCGCCCGTTGTCAGTTCCGCTCGGAGGCTCAGCTCGAGACCATCAACGGCGTCAGCCGCCAGGCCTCCGGGAGCGTGAGCTTCGACCCCGCGAACGTCGCGGCGACGCGGGGCCGCCTCACGGTCCCCGTCCGCTCGCTCCAGACGGGCATCGAGGAGCGCGATGAGCACCTCTACGGGTCCGAGTGGCTCAACGCCGGTGAGCACCCGAACATCGTCTTCGAGATCACCGGCGTGAGCGGCGCGAGCCGGCTCGCCGAAGGTGAAGACGCCGACCTCGAGGTGCGCGGCAACTTCACCATGAACGGCGTCACCCGGCCCGTGACCGCGCGGGTCCGCGTGCGCTGGGACGGGAGCGGCCTCCGCGGCCGGGCCCAGTTCCGCGTCCGCCTCGAAGATCACGGGGTGAGCGTGCCCTCCGTGGTGCGGCTGAAGGTCGCCAACGAGATCACCATTCGGATGGATTTCGCCGCGGGCTGAGACCCCGCGGCGGCCCGATCGCGGGCGACGCTACAGAACTCCCGGTCCGATCCGTTTCCCCCCGTGGATGCGCATGCCCGGACCGGTCGACGCACCGCCGCGGGAACGTCCGAACGAGGACGTTTCCGGGGTGCTCCTCGCTCCCACGCACGGGGCGGAGGTGCTCGTCGTCGACGACGATCCGACCAACCGGATGCTCCTCGAGCGCATCCTCCAGGGCGCCGGCTACGTCGTTCGGACCGTCGACGATGGGCCCGCGGCGCTTCGGGCCGTCGACGAGTGCTGTCCGGCGCTCGTGGTCCTCGACTACGTGATGCCCGGCATGGACGGGCCCGAGGTGCTCGAGCGCATGCGGGCGCGCGTTCCCGGCCTGCCCGTGCTCATCCTGACGGCCTCGAGCAGCCCGGACCACGTGGACGCGGCCTTCGCCGCCGGCGCCGACGACTACATCCAGCGGCCGGTGAACCCGCGGATCCTGCTTCATCGGGTGGCCAGCCATCTGCGCCACGACCGGACCCGGCGCTTCGCCGAGGAGGCCCACGCGACGGGCTCGGCGCTCCAGCGTGAGCTCGAGGAGGCCTCGCGGGTGCAGCGCGCGCAGCTCCCGCCGGTGCCCCAGCGCTGGGCCCGCTGGCGCGGAACGGGCGCCGTCATCGCGGGCGCCGGCGTCGGTGGCGACGTCTTCGGCCTCATGACCGGGCCCTTCGCGCTTCCTCTGGCCGTGCTCATCGACGTCGCCGGGCATGGCGTGGCCGCGGCGCTCGTGGCCTCCCGGGTGCAGTCCGAGCTTCGCACGCTGCTCCGCGACCAGGCGCCGGCCGACGCCCTCGCCGCCGTGGACCAGCGCCTCGGCCCCGACGGGCCCTACGCCTGCGTCGCCGCGCTGCGCCTGCACGTGAACACGGTCGAGATCGTGAACGCCGGGCTGCCGCCCGTCGCGCTGATCCGCGATGGGCAGATCGTCGCGAGCGTGGCCGGCTCCGGCTACCCGCCGGGCCTCGTGGGCGGCGGGAGCTATCGCGCGACGGTGCTCCCCGTGGAGGAGGGCGACCGCGTCGTCGTCTTGAGCGATGGGCTCACCGAACCCTTCGGCCACGCGGACGCCATCGAGGAGCCGCTCACGCGCCTCGACCTCTTTCGCAGCGCGCCGCTGGCGGACGACGACCGGTCGGCCTGGGAGCAGCGCATCGAAGAGGCGCTCGGCGACGTGCCGGACAAGCTCCGCGACGACGCGACGGCGGTGGTGCTCGAGCGATGGGGATGATGGAGCGCGTGCTTCGCGGCACGGTGGACGAGATCCGTCCGACCGTGGCGTGGGTCCTCGAGCAGCTTCCCGCGGAGGTCGATTCGTCCGTCATCGACCTCGGTCTCACGGAGGCGCTCACGAACGCCGTGGCGCATGGCGTGAACGGCCTCGAGGGCGAGAGTCGGGACCACGACTACCTCGGTTGGCTCGACCGGCTGAAGGCGGCCGAGGGCCGTGACGAAGGGCTCCGCGTCGCCCTCCGCGTCGAGGAGGCGCGCCTCGAGGTGCACCTCCGCTGGCGCGGGAGGGCGTTGCCGGAGACGGCCCCCACGCCCGCTGCGCCCGCAGCCGTTCGGGGCCGCGGGACGACCATCCTCAACGCGGTGTTCCAGGACGTGGTCGCCGACGCGGACGGCTTCGGCCTTCGCCTCGCGACCACCCTCGAGGCCTGAGCTTCAGCGCCCGGCGCGCATCGCGGCGAGGATGGCGCTCTCGCTCAGATCGATGGCGCCGAGGGGATCCTCCTCGGTGCCCGCGAGGAGCTGGCGCGCGATGAGCTCGCTCGCGGGCCGAAGCACGTCGAAATGCCCCGCGCCGCGCACGATGGTCGTGTGGAGCGGCGCGCGTCCCGCCACCCGACCGATGAGCTCCACCGCGTCCGCGTTGCCGTGCTCGCCCTCGATGACCCAGGTCGGGGCGCCGAGGTTCGCGGCCCAGAAGATCGGCGCCCGGAGGAGCGCCTCGTAGCTCTCGTCGGGAAGGTCCGGCGGTGGACACACCTCGTAGCTCCGGGGGTCGGCGGCGGGACCGAAGGCGAAGACCGCCGCGAAGGGCCCGACCTCGATCTGGCTCTCGGCGGCGAGCAGGGCGAGCGTGCCGCCGGTGCTGTGGCCGCCGAGGTACACGCGAGAGGGGTCCACCTCGGGCCGGGACGCGAGGTAGCGCCCGGCGGCGAGGATGTCGTCGACCTCGCCGTAGAAGCACTCGGGCTGCCCCGGGGCGCCGCTGAAGCCTCGGAGCGCCGGGAGCATCAGGACCAGCCCGGCCTCGCGGAAGGCCGCGGCGGTCTGATCGTCGTGGCGGGGCTGGGGCTCCCAGGCGAAGGCGGAGATGCCGAAGTCGAAGCCGCCGATGATCCACACGATCCCGGGCTTCTTCGTGTTCCGCTCGGCCGGCGGCACCACGGACACGTAGGCCGGCGAGGCGCCGAGCGGGGCCGGGTAGCGCACGAGCTGGAAGATGTCCGGCGGCGGAAGGTCCGGCGCCGTGCCGGCTCCCGGCGCCGCGAAGCGGAGCTGCGTCGCGAAGCCGCGTCGCG